>JBEIUL010000181.1:0-5445 GCA_040374395.1 Phycisphaeraceae bacterium | reverse complement strand
CGCCTCGCCCCACGTCACCCGCACCTGGAATGACGCCGATGCGGCCCCGCTCGACCCGGTCGGCCTGCTCGTCTACCGCTCGAACCGGCTCGGCGACGACCAGCGGATCACGAACACCGGCGGCGGCAACACCTCGAGCAAGATCGACGAGCGCGACCCGCTCACCGGCAAGCCCGAGCGCGTCCTCTGGGTCAAGGGTTCCGGCGGCGACCTCCGCACCGCCGGCCGCGAGTTCTTCGCGTCGCTCTCGCTCGACCGGCTCGAGCGGCTGAAGGAGACCTACGCGTCGCGGTCCGAGCGCGGCCTCAAGTCGCGGGCCGAGGACGACATGGTCGACCTCTACCGCCACTGCACGTTCAACCTGAACCCGCGGGCGACCTCGATCGACACGCCGTTGCACGCGTTCGTGCCGCGGGCCCACGTCGACCACACGCACCCGAACTCGGTCATCGCGATCGCCGCGTGCGCCCGCGGCGAGGAGGCCATGCGCGAGGCGTTCGGCCCGCGGCTCCGCTGGCTGCCGTGGATGCGGCCGGGCTTCGAGCTCGGCCTCGCCCTCGAACGGCTCTGCCGCGAGCATCCCGACGCCGACGGGGCGATCCTCGGGCAGCACGGCCTCATCAACTGGTCCGACGACCCGCGGGCGTGCTACGACCTGTCGCTCGAGCTCATCGCGAAGGCCGGCGAGTATCTCGCGGCCCACGACCGCGGGAAGGACACCTTCGGCGGCGAGAGAATCCGGCCGCTCGGTGACGACGCCCGCCGCGGGCTGCTCGTGCGTTTCCTCCCGTTCCTCCGCGGAAAGGTCTCGGCCCGTCGCCGCATGATCGGCACGGTGCAGTGCGACGCCGAGACGCTTCGCTTCGTCTCGAGCGCCGACGCCGCCCGCCTCGCCGAGCTCGGCACGAGCTGTCCCGACCATTTCCTCCGCACCAAGATCAAGCCGCTCTTCCTCGACTTCGACCCGAACCGCGAGGACTTTGCCGCCCTCTGCGCGAAGACCGAGGACGCCCTCGCCCGGTATGTCCGCGACTACACCGCGTACTGGGAGGCCTGCCGCCACGCCGACAGCCCGGCCATGCGGGCCCCCGAGCCGACGGTGATCCTCGTGCCGGGCGTCGGGATGATCGCGTGGGGCACGTCGAAGTCGGAAAGCCGCACCACCGCCGAGTTCTACCGCTGCGCGATCGAGGTGATGCGCGGTGCCGAATCCATCGGCGGCTACGTCGCGCTGCCCCGCCAGGAAGCCTTCGACATCGAGTACTGGCGGCTCGAGGAGGCGAAGCTGCAGCGGATGCCGAAGCCGAAGCCGCTCGCCGGCCACGTCACCGCGATCGTCGGTGGAGGCAGCGGGATCGGCCGCGCGGCCGCCCCGTTCTTCGCCTCGGACGACGCGTGCGTCGCGTGCATCGACCGCGACGCGACCGCCGCCGAGGCGACCGCCCGCGAGCTCGAGAAGTCGGTCGGCAAGGGCATCGGCGTCGCGGGCACCGGCATCTCGGGCTGCGGCCCGGCGATCGCCCTCGCGTGCGACGCGACCGACCGCGCCGCGGTGCGCCGCACCATCGAGGAAGTCATCTTGGCCTACGGCGGTCTCGACGAGCTCGTCATCACCGCGGGCATCTTCCCGACGCCCGGCGCCGACGGCCGCGTCTCCGACGCCGACTTCCTGAAGGCGATGGAGGTGAACGTCCTCGCCCCGTCGATCCTCGCCGACGAGGCCGCGGTCGCGATGCTCGCCCAGCGGCTGCCCGCGTCGATCACCCTCACCACCAGCGTGAACGCGGTCGTCGCGAAGAAGGGCTCGGTCGCCTACGACGCGAGCAAGGCCGCGGCGAACCACCTGGTGCGATCGCTCGCGGTCACCTTCGCCCCGTCCGTCCGCGTGAACGCCGTCGCCCCGGCCACGGTCATCGAGGGCAGCACGATGTTCCCGCGGCCGCGGGTCATCGCGAGCCTTGCGAAGTACGCGATCCCGTTCGAGGATTCGATGTCCGACGCCGAGCTCGTCGAGCGGCTCGGCCGCTTCTACGCGGAACGCACGCTGCTCAAGGTCACGATCTCGCCGCGCGACCAGGCCATGGCCCTCCGCTTTCTCGCCGGCCCCGAGAGCTCGCGCACGACCGGCCAGGTGCTGCACGTCGACGGCGGCCTCGCCGATGCCTTCCTGAGGTGATGCCATGCGACGCGTGTGCTTCCTGCTGAAGGTCAAGCGCGACCGGCTCGCCGAGTACCGCGAGCGGCATCGCGCCGTCTGGCCCGAGATGCTCGCCGCGCTCTCGCGGCACGGCTGGACGAACTACTCGCTCTTCCTGCGTGACGACGGCCTGCTCGTCGGCTATTGCGAGACGCCCGATTTCGCCCGGGCCGTCGCCGGCATGCAGTCGGAAGAGGTGAACGCCCGCTGGCAGCGCGAGATGGCCCCGTTCTTCGAGTCGCTCTCGGGATCGGCCGCCGACACCTCGATGATGCCGCTCGAGGAAGTCTTTCACCTCGACTGATTCCGGACGCCGTCGGGACGGGACCGGCGCCCCGGTTGGCGTTACAGTTGCATCGCGGCCGCCGGTCGCGTCTTCACGCACCTTTCCCGAGGATTTCCATGGTTCCCGTCACCGTCCGCTACGAAGGCCAGCTCCGCTGCCGTGCCGTCCACGGCCCGAGCGGCACCGCGATCCAGACCGACGCGCCCGTCGACAACCACGGCAAGGGCGAGGCGTTCTCGCCGACCGACTTGCTCGCGGCGGCGCTGCCCGCCTGCATGATGACCATCATGGGCATCGTGGCCGAGCGGCACGGGCTCGACCTCGTCGGCATGACCGCACGCTGCGAGAAGGTGATGTCGACCGACCCGCCGCGGCGGATCGCGGCCCTTCGCACCGTCATCGAGGTCCCGATCGCCGCAAGTCATCCGCACCGTGCCGCCCTCGAGAACGCGGCCCACACCTGTCCGGTCCACAAGAGCCTGCGGGCCGATCTCGACGCGAGCGTCGAGTTCGTCTGGAAAGGCTGACGCGGCGGTGCAATCGGCGAATGCGGAGCCCGTTGTCCACGATCGTCATCCCGCGGTTTTCCCGGAGGACTCCCGTTGATCCGTTCCACCCGAATCGGCCTCTCCTCGCTCGCCTGCCTTTCGCTGACGTCGTTGGTGGGGGCCCGGCAGGGCGGTGAACCGCCTCCGCCGCCCGACGCGCCCCGGTTCGGTCGGCGGTGGCCCCGAGGCGCCCGAGCGGAAACTCCTGAAGCGGTTCGACGCCGACGCCAACGGCCGCCTCGAGGGCGAGGAGATCGACCAGGCCCGCGACACGCTTCGGAAGGAAGCGGCGGCGAACCCGCAGCCGCCGCGAGGTCGAGGTCGCCCCGGCGGTCCGGGCGGTCCCGGCCGGCCGGGCGGCCCCGGTGGTCCCGGTGGTCCCGAGGGTGGCCGCGAGATGCCGAAGTTCTCGGCCGGCCGTGACGTCGATCCCATGACGGTCACCAGCCATTGGGACAAGCCGCTCTATCAAACCGACGTCGTCCGCACCGTCGTCCTCGACATTCCCTACGACGACTGGATCGGCGACCTCGAGCTCTTCTGGAACAGCGACGTCGAGCTGCCCGTCCAGTTCATGCTCGACGAGGAGAAGTTCGAGAGCGTCGGGCTCGGCTACCGCGGCGCATCGAGCTACATGATGGTCCCGCGGCTCGGGAAGCGATCGTTCAACATCTCGATCGACTTCGCCGAGCCCGGTCTCGACGTCAAGGGCTACCGAACGCTCAACCTGCTGAACGCCCACGGCGACCCGTCGCTGATGTCGACCGTGCTCTTCTCGCATCTCGCGTCGAGGCACAGTCCCGCCCCCAAGGCGAACTTCGTCGAGGTCGTGATCAACGGCGAGTGCTGGGGCGTCTTCACCAGCGTCGAGCAGTTCAACAAGGATTTCGTCACGTCGCGGTGGCCGCAGTTCAAGGGCGAGGGCGCCCGCTGGAAGGTGAGCGGCTCGCCGCGGGGCAGCGCGGGGCTCGACTTCGAGGGCGAGGATCTCGACGCCTACAAGGAACTCTACGACCTCAAGGGCGGCGGATCGAAGGCCGATTGGGAAGCCCTCCGCGAGCTCTGCCGCACGCTGTCGCAGACGCCGATCGCCGAGCTCGAGGCGAAGATCCGCCCGATGCTCGACGTCGACGGCGTGCTCTGGTTCCTCGCCCTCGACATCGGGCTCGTGAACAGCGACGGCTACTGGACGCGGGCGAGCGACTATTCGCTGTACCGCGACCCGAACGGCGCCTTCCATGTGATCCCGCACGACATGAACGAGGCGTTCAAGATGCGGGCCGGCGGGCCGCCCGGCATGATGCGGCGCGGGCCCAACGGCGACGACGCTCCGCCGCCGCCCGAGGGCGTCGGTGGCCCGCGCGGTCGGGGTTTCGCCGGTCCCGCGGTCGAGCTCGATCCCTTCCACGGCATGGACGATCCCGGCAAGCCGCTCCGCAGCCGGCTGCTGCAGGTGCCGGCGTTCCGGAAGCAGTACATCGCGAACCTGAAGACGCTGGCCGACGAGCTCGCCTGGGAGAACCTCGGTCCGGTCGTCGCCCGCAACCGCGAGCTCATCGGCGAACTGGTCAAGCTCGACACCCGCAAGCTCGTCACCACCGAGGCGTTCGAGCGGGCGACCTCGCCCGAGCCGCCCGCGTCGCCCGACGAGCCGTCGCTGCGGAACTTCTGCGAGCGGCGCTCGAGGTTCCTCCGCGAGTGGAACCCCGATGCGCCGGCGAAGCCCGCGACTCCGTCCACGCCCGGACCTGCCCCGAAGCCCTGAGGTGCCGTCATGCCCGACTGGCTCACCCGACCGTTCGCCGGCGACGCGCGGCTTCCGGCCTTCGACGCCGAGATGCGGCTGCTGGCCGCGCTCGGCTTCGGCTTCCTGATCGCCCTCATCTACCGCGCCGTCCGCGGTCCGCGGGCGGCCCGCAACACGCTGCTCGCGACGCTGGTGCTGCTGACCGTGCTCATCGCGATGACCACCATCGTGATCGGAGACAATGTCGCCCGGGCCTTCGCGATCGTCGGCGCCCTCTCGATCGTGCGGTTCCGCACCGTCGTCGAGGACACCCGCGACACCGCGTTCGTGATTTTCGCGGTCGGGGTTGGCCTCGCCGTCGGTGCGGGGTATCTCGTGGTGCCGCTCCTCACGCTGCCGATCGCCTTCGTCGCCGCGTTCGCGTTTCGCGCGTGGCTCGAGGAGCCGTCGCCGCGCGACGCCGGCGGCATCGCGGTGGGCGTCACGGTGCGGTACGCGAGCGATTTCGCGGCCCACGCCGAGCTGGCCTCGGCGATCGCCGGTTCGACCCTCGGCCGCCGGCTCCGCGGCATCGGCACCGCACGGGCCGGCGCCGCGATCGAGGAGACGCACGAGGCGACCGTCGCCGACGAACTCGCGATGCGTTCGCTTGCCGCCGCGGTGCGGG
>JBEIUL010000396.1:0-2805 GCA_040374395.1 Phycisphaeraceae bacterium | reverse complement strand
GGGCTTCCCGCGGTGTGCTCTCCCGATCGGGGGGCGCCCTCGGGGGGCCCCGCCCCGCCGGCGGGCCCCGTGGCCCCCGCCGGCCGGGCCCCGGCCGCCGCGACGCCCGCCTCGCCCTCGCCGCCGGTGGCGGGCCGCTGGGCGGTGATCCGCACGTCGTTGAAGAGCGTGGTGGCCTTGACGCGGATCTTCGACAGCTCAAGCTCGCGGCCATCCAGCGGCCGGCCGGGCTGGATGCGCACGAGCCGCCGCACGACCTTGTCGCGGGTGATGAAGTTGCCCTGCACCAGCACGAGACCGGCGATCGAGCGGCGGCCCTCGCGGATCGAGAGCACCAGGTCGACCTCGGGCTCCTCGCCGACGCGGAGGCTCTCGGTCTCGACCGTTGCGTCGACGTAGCCCATCAGGAGGTAGGTGTCCTTCAGGACCTTCACGCTGCGCTCGACGAGCAGCTCGGCGAACCAGTCGCCCGGCCGGATCGCGAGCGTCGCGGCCGCCTGCTCGCCCGAGAGCACCCTGAGCGGCACCGGGCCCCCGGGGCCGATCCCGCGCACGGTCACGCCGCGGAGGCGGTAGCGGCGGCCCTCCTCGATGAGGAAGGTGACCTTCGCCTCCTTGCTGTCGGCCGAGAGCTGCACGCGGCGGTCGATCCGCACGTCGACGAAGCCCTGTCCCTTGTAGTACTTGTCGAGGCTGGCGACGTCGTCGACGAGCAGCTCCTCGTCGAGATTTCCCTTGCGGAACAGCGGCACCGCCGGCCGCGTCTTGATCTGCTGGTAGAGCCGGTCGGCGTCGTAGGTGTCGTTGCCGACGAACTCGACCTCCTTGATCTTGACCCGGGGGCCCTCGATGATCCGGAAGATCAGGATGCCGGTGTCCTTCAGCCGGCTCTCGTCGACGGTGACCTCGACGAGGTAGTTCCCCTTCTCGCGATAGAGGGCCTTGATCGCGAGCACCGACTGCTCGAGGAGGAAGTCGTCGCGGGGCCCGCCTGCGAAGAGCGGGATCTTCTTCATCAGCTCCTGGTCGGTCAGGATCTTGTTCCCGACGACCTGGACCGCCTTCACGATCGGCTGCTCCTCGAGCACGTAGACCAGGCCGACGGTGCCGTCGGGGCGGAGCGTCGCCCGGGCGTTCACGGTCGCGAACTGGCCGAGCCGGTAGAGGGTCGAGACGTCCTCCTTCACCGCGTTCGCGTCGTAGGGCTGGCCGGCGGTGACGCGGATGTTGTTCCGGACCAGCTGCGTCGCGACGCGGACGAGGCCCTTGACCTCGACCTCGGCGACGGGCCGGTCGGCCAGGCGGTCGTCCTCGACGGCCACCGTGTCGACGTCCTGGGCCCGGGCGGCGGGGGGCGCGGGGGAAAGCCAAGGCGCGAGAAGCGCCGCGAGCAGGCTCGCGAGGCGGAGGGGGTGCGCGACGGCACGCCGGAAGGTGGGACGCGGCTGGGCCATCGGGCGTCGGGCCGGAAGATAGCCGCGCCCGCGCGGCCCGCCAAGGGAACGCGGCGTCGCCCGGTCGCGGCTACCCTCACTGTCCCATGAGCACCGCCGCCGCGACCCCGACCACGCTCCGCAAGACCCCGTTCCACCAGCACCACCTCGACCACGGCGCCCAGATGGTCGACTACGCGGGCTGGCACATGCCGCTCCGCTACGGCTCGGTCCTCGACGAGCACCGGCAGTGCCGCGAGAGCGGCGGCTTCTTCGACGTCTCGCACATGGGCCGGATCCGCTTCACCGGCCGGCACGCCCGCCGCTTCCTCGACCGGGTCTGCACCCGCCAGATCCTCGGCATGACCAAGGGCCAGTGCCGCTACTCGCTCGTCTGCAACGAGCAGGGCGGCTGCCGCGACGACGTCATCGTCTACTGCTTCGACGACGACGAGTACCTGATGGTCTGCAACGCGGCCAACCGCGAGAAGCTGCTGAAGCACTTCGCCGAGCAGAAGGGCGACCTGGTCCTCAAGATCGAGGACGAGACGCTCTCGACCGCGATGGCCGCCTTCCAGGGCCCGAAGGTGATGTCGGTCATCGCCGGCATGTCGCGCGAGATCCCGACCCTCAAGCGGTACCGCTTCGCCGAGAAGAACCTGCTCATCCTCAAGATGGTCGTGAGCCGCACCGGCTACACCGGCGAGGACGGCGTCGAGATCATCCTCGGGGCGACCGTGGCCCGGTACGCGATCCAGATGCTGCTCAAGGAGAAGGGCGACCAGGCCGGCATCGTGAAGCCGATCGGCCTCGCCGCCCGCGACACCCTGCGGCTCGAGGCGGGCATGCCGCTGTACGGCCACGAGATCGACGAGAACGTCGATCCGCTCTCGGCGGGCCTCGCGTTCGCGGTGAAGCTCGACAAGGGCGACGACGACGAGCGGGCGGGCCGGTTCATCGGGCAGGACGCCCTCCAGCGGATCGCCAAGCAGGGGCCGACCCGGACCCTCGTGGGCCTCGCCCTCGAGGGCCGCCGCAGCCCGCGCCAGGGCATGCCCGTCCTCGTCGACGGGAAGCCGGCCGGTTCGGTCACGAGCGGCTGCCTCGCCCCGACCCTCGGCCATCCGATCGCCATGGCCTACGTTCCGGCGGGGGCCGGGCAGGCCGCGATCGAGATCGACTTCGGATCGGAGCGGATTCCCGCGAAGGTCACGCCGCTGCCGTTCTACAAGCGGGCGGAGTGAACCCCGACAAGCCCGTCGCCGAACCGTTCAGCCCGCCGCGCGGCGGGAACGGTCGATGCTCGGCCGCGGGCCGAGGTTCGCCGGGCGGACCGAGGGCTGCGCCGCGCCGCGGCCGGACGCCGGGCCCG
>JBEIUL010000154.1:0-6034 GCA_040374395.1 Phycisphaeraceae bacterium | reverse complement strand
CATCGAGCCACTTCTCGGCGTCGGCGCCGGTGAGGTCGGCCGAGCGGCCGCGGAGATCGACGAGCATCAGGTGGTTGTCGGTGCCGCCCGAACACAGGCGGTAGCCCTTCTGCGTCAGCGCCGCCGCCAGCGCCCGCGCGTTCGCGACGACCTGCTTCGAATACGTCTTGAATTCGGGCTTCAGGGCCTCGCCGAACGCGATCGCCTTCGCGGCGATCACGTGCATGAGCGGCCCGCCCTGGCTGCCGGGGAAGACCTTCCGGTCGAGCTTCTTCGCGAGCTCCTCGTCGTCGGTCAGGATCAGGCCGCCGCGCGGGCCGCGGAGCGTCTTGTGCGTGGTCGTCGTGACGATGTGGGCGTGCGGGAACGGCGACGGGTGGACGCCCGCGGCGACGAGGCCCGCGATGTGGGCGATGTCGGCCATGAGCAGCGCCCCGACCGAGTCGGCGATCGTGCGGAAGCGGGCGAAATCGATGACCCGCGAGTACGCCGAGTAGCCGCAGACGATCAGCTTCGGGCGATGCTCGCGGGCGAGCCGCTCGATCTGCTCGTAATCAAGCAGCTCGGTCTTCGGGTCGAGGTCGTACTCGGCGATCTTGTAGAACGTGCCCGAGAAGTTGACCTTCAGCCCGTGCGAGAGATGCCCGCCGCTCTTGATCGGCAGGCTCAGCACGGTGTCGCCCGGGTCGCACGCGGCCATGAACGCGGCGATGTTGGCGTTCGCCCCGCAGTGCGGCTGCACGTTCGCGAAGCGGCAACCGAAGAGCTGCTTCGCCCGGTCGCGGGCGAGGTCCTCGACGCGGTCGTAGTGCTCGCAGCCGCCGTAGTACCGCTTGCCGGGATAGCCCTCGGCGTACTTGTTCGTCATCCACGAGCCGGTCGCGTGCATGACCGTCGTCGAGACGTGGTTCTCGCTCGCGATGAGCTCGAGGGTCGTCTCCTGCCGCTCGGCTTCCTTCGCGAGCAGCTCGGCGACCGCCGGGTCGGCGGCGCGGACGAGGCCGAGCATCGCGGCGGAAACCGGATCGAGATGGAGGGCGGCGTCGGAACCGGACGGGGCGGCGGTGGCAGGCGTCATGGAATCCGCATCGTATCGGGGCCGGGGGGTGCGGGACGAGGCCCGGGAGACGCTCGGCCGCCTCAGAAGATCCCGATCGCCCGCAACGCCGAGTCGAACCCGATCATCGCGGTCGGCGTCCCCACCGCGGCGGCATCGCGTTCGGGCGGAAGATCTCGTTCCACCCGAACTCGAGGCCGCGCTCGCTGCACCGCCCGCCGAGCGGGCAGGCCGGGGCGGGAATCGCCGCGGCGTCCGCGGTTCCCGTGGAATCCTGGGCCGTCTGCAACCGCATCGCGGCCGTACGATACCCCTTCCATGCCCCGATCCAGCTTCCTTTCGCTCGTCCTCGCGCCGGCCGCGAGTCTCTTCCTCGCCCTGCCCTCGCTCGCACAGGAGAAGACCGGCGCCGCCCCGCCGTCGATCAAGGTCCTCGACGGCAAGTTCGACGACTGGACCAAGACGCCGCGCGAGAGCTCGATCACCGATCCGGTCGGCGACGCGGGCGACGACCCGACGGTCGGGAGCGACCTGAAGCAGCTCGTGCTCGAGGCCGACGGGACGCGGCTGCACTTGCTGCTCGCGACGAACAAGCCGTCGACGATCCAGGGGCTCGAGAAGCCGCTGGTGATCTACCTCGACGCCGACGGCGACGAGTCGACCGGCGCGAAGCCCGACGCCGAGGGCGACCGCCTGGCCGGCGCCGACGTCGCGATCGTGTTCAGCCCGCGGGTCGAGGGTTCGCAGGGCGGTGACCGCCGGCCACCGCGCGGCGAGGGCGAGGGGGTCGCGATTTTCGCGGTCAGCCAGGAGGGCGAGCTCGGCGAACGCCGCGCCGCCGACTCCATCGGCCTCGGCATGGCCCCGACCTGCGCGAGCGACCGCTACGAGCTTCGCATCGACCGTCGCGACGATTTCCTCGCCGGCGGCAAGGTCCGGGCGATGGCGGTGACGCTGAAGGGCGACAAGGTCGCCGACCGCACCAAGCCGGTCGCGTGCGAGCTTCCCGCGTTCGACCCGCGGCCGTTCGCGCCGGCCGAGGCCTCGGCGGTCGCCCGGCCCGCGCGGACCGACGCCCGCCTCGTGACGTGGAACGCCGAGCGTGGCGCCCTCTTCACCGCGGAGAAGGCCGAGGCGTTCGGCTCGACGCTCGCGGCGATCGCCCCCGACGTGATCCTGCTGCAGGAACTCGGGGCGAAGGCGACGTCGCAATCGCTTTGCGAGTGGCTCGACCGGCACGTGCCCCGCGAGTCGAAGTGGAACGCGATCGTCTCGGGCGGCGACCTGCGGACCGCGGTCGCCAGCACGTTCCCGCTGGAATCCGCGAGCTTCCTCGACGGCGTGACCCGCGAGACCGACAAGGGCAAGCGCCCGGTGCGGGTCGCGGCGGCGACGGTCGACGTCAAGGGCAGGAAGCTGCTCGCGCTCTCGGTGCACCTCAAGTGCTGCGGCAATCTCGACAGCGACGAGGATCGCACCCGGTTGGACGAGGCCCGCACCATCGCCGCGAACGTCGCGAAGTCGCTCGATCGCTCGAAGGCCGACGGCGTGGTCATCGGCGGCGACCTCAACCTCGTCGGCAGCGAGAAGGTCCTCGAGGCCCTCGGCGAGAAGGCCGACGTCGACCGAACCGATCTCGCGGTCGCCGAGATCCGCCAGCTCGACGGCGCGTCGAACCAGACCTGGCGGTCGTCGGGGAACGCCTTCGCGCCCGGGCGGCTCGACTACCTCCTCGTGAGCGATCGCGGGCTCGATCGCCGGGGGGCGTTCGTCTTCAGCGATGAGGACCTCTCGCGGATCGCCCGCACCACGCTGAAGCTGCCCGAGTCGGCCTTCGACGAGCCCTCCGACCACCAGCCGGTCGTGATCGACGTGGCTTTCGCGAAGCGATGACGGGCGAGGCCCGGCGATTCCGGCGGATCGCGTGCCGTCACGGCGAGTTTCTCGTGGTTTTTCGCGGCGATCGGCTCGAACGGACCGGCTGGGCGGCCCTCGGCGAGCGGGCGCCCGACGGGGCCCGCGAGGATCCGCGCCTGGCCCCCGACCTCTGCCGCCGCATCCGCGACGCCCTCGCCGGCGCATCGGTCGACTTCGGCGACGATCCGATTCCCGACGCCCCTCCGTTCACGCTCGCCTGCCGCCGCGCCGCCCAGTCGATCGCCACGGGCAAGACCGTCCGATACGCGGAACTCGCGGCGATCGCGGGAAATCCCGCGGCATGCCGGGCCGCCGGACAGGCGATGCGGCGGAACCCGACGCCGATCGTGGTCCCCTGCCACCGCGTGGTCGGCGCGGCCGGCCCCGGCGGCTTCGCCGGCTCGACGCGCAAGGATTGCCTCGCCCTCGTGATCAAGCTCGAGCAGCTGGCTGTGGAATCGAGGCATCGCGGGCCGTTGGCCCGCTCGGCCTGAACCGGGCCGGCCCGCCCTCCGATGAAGGAAGCATCGTTTCGGTCACGGTCCCCCCGGACCGCGCCGTCGCTACGCTTCGCTCCCCGACCGTCGCTCCCGGCGCCGGACGGGTCTCCTCGCTTCCGGGAAGGGACGGTCGCCCGCATGCAACTCACGATGGTCGGAACGGGATACGTCGGGCTGGTCACCGGCGCGTGCTTCGCCGAGACCGGCAACCACGTCACCTGCCTCGACGTCGACGCCCGCAAGATCGAGATGCTCCGCCGCGGCGAGAGCCCGATCTACGAGCCGGGCCTCTCCGACCTGCTCCACCGGAACATCGCGGCCGGCCGGATCTCGTTCACCACCGACAAGTTCGAGTCGTACCGCAACGCCGACGCGATCTTCATCTGCGTCGGCACCCCGAGCGACGAGGACGGATCGGCCGACCTGAAGTACGTGCTCGCGGTCGCCGAGGACATCGCCGCCGCCCTCGAGCGGATCGGCCCGGGAGGCCGGACCAAGATGGTCGTGGTCAAGAGCACGGTCCCCGTCGGCACCAGCCACAAGGTCCGCGACGTGATCCGCTCGCGCACGAACGTCCCGTTCTACATCGCCGACAACCCGGAGTTCCTCAAGGAAGGCGATGCGATCGGGGACTTCATGAAGCCCGACCGCGTGGTCTGCGGCGTCGAGGACGCGGGCGCCGAGGCGCTCATGCGCGAGCTCTACGACCCGTTCGTGCGGCAGGGCAATCCCATCTACATGATGGACGTCCGCAGCGCCGAGATGGTCAAGTACGCCTCGAACGCGATGCTCGCGTGCAAGATCTCGTTCATCAACGAGATCGCCCAGCTCTGCGAGCGGTACGGCGCGAACATCACCCAGGTGCGCGAGGGCATGTGCGCCGACCGCCGCATCGGCAACCAGTTCCTCTACCCCGGCCTCGGCTACGGCGGCTCGTGCTTCCCGAAGGACACCCTCGCGGTGGTCTCGATGGGCACCGCGGTCGGCTTCGAGTGCCAGCTGAACCGCTCGGTGCACGAGGTGAACCAGCGGCAGCGGAAGCACTTCTGGGAGAAGATCACGAAGGCCTTCGGAGGCGACCTCAAGGGCCGGACGCTCGCCTTCTGGGGCGTCGCGTTCAAGCCGCGGACCGACGACATCCGCGAGGCCCCGTCGCTCACGCTCATGCGGATGGCCCTCGACGCCGGCGCCAAGGTCGCCGCGTTCGACCCGGTCGCCCTCGAGAATCTCGCCCGGGAGATGCCCGAGGTCCGGCGGGCGAAGGACATGTACGACTGCCTCGACGGGGCCGACGCCCTGGTGATCTGCACCGAGTGGAGCGAGTTCCGCTCGCCCGACTTCGACGAGGTCGCCCGGCGGCTGCCGTCGCGGACGATTTTCGACGGCCGGAATCTCTACCGGCGCCCGGCGATGGAACAGCGGGGCTTCACGTACCACTCCGTCGGCCGCGAGACGGTCGTCGGCCGGCGGTGAGGCCGGGCGGGGCGGCGGCCGGACCCGGCAACGCTTTTCATGCAGTGATTTCAGGCCTTTTTTGCACCGGACGCCCGGGCGGCGATCGTCCCCGCCGGGCCCTCCGGACCGGTTCCCGGACCGCCCCGGAGGGTCCGACCCGGGCTTCGGGGCGACGACCGGCCGGTCGGGGACGCGCCCCCGGCCAGACGAAAATCCTGCGAAAATCCTGCACTTTTCGCCTTCGATGGCCTTGCCGAACCGCCGCGACGCGGTATCGTCCCCGCCGTCCCGCAACGGTTATTGCCGGGATTTTCGCACAGCTTCCCGAAGCGTGACGGGACCCCACGGAAGGCCCCCCCGCGAGGAAGAAAGGATTCATCGATGGCCACGAAGAGCAAGAAGAACGTGAAGAGCTCGGCGAAGAAGTCCGCCAAGCCCGCCGCCAAGGTCATGAAGGTCTCCCCGGTCACCGGCGACAAGCCCCGCAGCAAGGGCCAGACCATGACCGAGATCGCCGAGCACACCGGCCTCACCCGCAAGCAGGTCGCGGGCGTGTTCGAGACCCTCGGCAAGCTCATGGAGGCGGACCTGGGCAAGAAGGGCCCCGGCGCCTTCGTCGTCCACGGCATGATGAAGGTCCTCGTCATCAACAAGCCGGCCACCAAGTCCCGCACCGCCCCGAACCCCTTCAAGCCCGGCGAGATGATGACCATCAAGGCGAAGCCCGCCCGTCGCCTCGTCAAGATCCGCCCGATGAAGGCCCTCAAGGGCCTGGTCGGCTGATCCCGCAAGGATTCACGCACGAACCCACAAGGCCCCGCGAAAGCGGGGCCTTGTTCTTTCCTCAGCGACGAGGCCATGCCTCGTCGTGGGCTTCACGGGAGTCGTTCGTCACCAGTTGCGATTCGTGCGGGTTACGGCCGCGGTGTGCTTCCGCGACGGGGCATGGCCCCGTCGTTCCGGGTGGGGTGCGTGCGAAGGCGTGGTGCGGCGGTTCGACGCCCCTGCGTCACGCGTAGGCCGCAGGCCGACGCACCAGCGCTTACCGCCGCGAGCCCCCCCCGACCACGAGCAGATCGGAGGCGGCGGGGAGGGACCGAGTGGT
>JBEIUL010000232.1:0-4628 GCA_040374395.1 Phycisphaeraceae bacterium | reverse complement strand
CTCGACGAGTTCGCCGGCCAGGCCCACTTCCTCGGCCCGGGGAAGCTGCTCCGGCGGATGCTCGACGCCGATCGCGTGACGAGCCTGCTTTTCGCGGGGCCGCCCGGAACCGGGAAGACGACGCTGGCCGAGCTCATCGCCACGCGGACCCGAAGCCACTTCGAGAGCGCGAACGCCGCGTCGATCGGCGTGAAGGACATCCGCGCGATCGTTGACGCCGCGGCGCGTCGGCTCGGCGACTCGGGGCGCCGGACGATCCTCTTCCTTGACGAGATCCATCGCTTCACGCGGGCTCAGCAGGACGTGCTGCTCGGCGACGTCGAGCGGGGCACGGTGATCCTCGTCGGGGCCACCACCGAGAATCCGCACTACGCCGTGAACTCGGCGCTCGTGAGCCGCTCGACCGTGTTCACGTTCCGGCCGCTCGACGAGGCCGAGATCGCGGCGGTCGTGCGGCGTGCGATTTCGCATCCGGATGGCTTCGGCGGAACGGGGCTGGCCGTCACCGACGAGGCGATCGCGCATTGGGCGCGGCTCTGCGACGGCGACGCGCGGCGGGCCCTCGGGGCCCTCGAGGTCGCGGGCCTGAGCCTGCTGTCCGGCCGGAAGCCGGGCGATCCGCCGCCGACGGTCGACCTTGCGGTCGCCGAGGAGTCGATCCAGGCGAAGGCGATCGTCCACGACCCGACCGGCGACGGCCACTACGACTCGCGAGCGCGTTCATCAAGTCGATGCGCGGCTCGGATCCGGACGCCGCGACGTACTGGCTCGCCCGCATGCTCGTCGCCGGCGAGGACCCACGGTTCATCGCCCGCCGCATCGCGATCTTCGCGAGCGAGGACATCGGCAACGCCGACCCGCACGCGATCGCGGTCGCGGCGTCGGCGTGGGAGATCATCGAGCGGATCGGCATGCCCGAAGGCCAGCTCACGCTGGGGCAGGCCGCGATCTACATGGCGTGCGCCCCGAAGTCGGGCGCGAGCAGCCAGGCGATCTGGGCGGCGATGGACGAGGTGCGCGATGGCCGGACCATTCCCGTCCCGAAGTACCTCATGGACCAGACCAAGCGGCGGCTCTCGCGGCACGAGGACGACGGCTCGCCGCTCGCCGCCGATCGCGAGCAGTACCGCTCGCCTCACGCCGAGGCCGACGGGCTCGGCCGGCAGGAATACCTCGGCGTCGACCGGACCTTTTACCGACCGACCGATCGCGGCCACGAGGCGACGATCCGCGAGCGGCTCGAGCGGGCAAAGTCGCGGCGGAAGGATTCCCGCGAGGGGGGCGACCGGGATGGTTGATCCCGAGCGAGAGCTCATCGAGGCGAAGAAGGCGTTGCGGATCGCGATCCGCGAGCGGATGCGCGAGATGGACGATGCCGGCCGGCAGGCCGCCTCGGCCCGCGGATGCGAACGGCTGCTCGCGCTTCCGGCGATCCAGGCGGCGCGGGCCGTCCTCTTCTACCTGCCGACGCGGACCGAGATCAGCCCGATCGCCGCGTCGGAAGCCTGCCGCGAGGAAGGCATGACCGTCGCACTGCCCAAGGTCGAGTCCGGATCGAACGAGATCGAGATCGTGGCGTGGGAATCGGGCGACCGGGGCGATCTGGTCGCCGATGCGGCGGGCATGCTGGCCCCGGCGGCGGGGCGGGTGCTTCGCGTCGGCGAGATCGATGCGGTCGTCGTCCCGGGCGTCGCGTTCGATCGCGAGGGCCGCCGGCTGGGGCGGGGCGGGGGGTTCTACGACCGCCTGCTCGTGCGGCTGACCGAGCGATGCCCGGCCATCGGCTTCTGCTTCGCCGCCCAGCTCGTCGACCGGGTGCCTGAGGAGCCCCACGACCTGCGGGTCTCGGCGGTGGTGACCGACGCCGAGACGATCGAGATCCGCTGAGGAAATCCGGCATTCCGGCTATGCTCGATCGAGCTTCCCACGGAAGGGAAGCATCCCGGCTGAACCTTGCCACGGACTCTCACGGTGCCTTCCCGCTCATCGACTCGTCCCTCGTTCGGTTTCGCCCGCTCGGGCCGTCGTCACGCCGCGCGTTCGCGGTTCCTCGCCGTCACGGTGATGCTCGTCGTCGGCGCGGCGACGATCGCGGCGTGGATGCAGTTGCGCGGCCCTCGGACTGTGGTCGCCGGGGGCCAGCTTTCGGTGGCGGAACCGGTCGAGACCGCGACGCTGCCGCCGCAGAGCGCCCGAGGCATCCTGCTCGAGCACGAGCCCACGCCGCTTCCCGTCGCGAGCCGCGAGGCGGTCATCGCGATCTCGCCCGCACCGATCGCCGATCCCGAGATCGCCGCCGACTCTCGGCTGGCTGACCCGCCCGCCCCGAAGCCGCCCGCCCCGAAGGCCGAGGCCGGCAACGCCGATCTCGCCCAGGCGATCGCCCTCGCGAAGACCGATCCGGTCGAGTCGCGACGGCTTTTGACGTCGGCGTTCGATTCGGGTTCGCTCTCGAACGCCGAGCGTGCGCAGGCCTGCACCCTGTGCGGCGAGCTCATGAACTCGCTGCTGCTGAATCCCAAGGCCCCAACCAAGGATCCGACCGTCCGGATCTACACCGTCGCGAGCGGCGACAGCCTCGAGAAGATCGTGCGCAAGCAGGGTCTCTCGTGCGACTGGCGGCTCGTGCAGCGGATGAACGGCCTCGCCGACCCGCGGAAGATCCGCGTCGGCCAGAAGCTGCGGGTGCCGGTCGGCACGTTCCACGCGGAAGTCATCAAGTCGCAGTACCGGCTCAATCTCTATCTCGGTGAGGGTCCGGGCCGCACGCTGATGGCCAGCCTGCCGGTCGGACTCGGCACCGATGGCGGCACGCCGCTGGGGATGTTCCGCGTGCGGGCGAACTCGAAGCTCGTCGATCCCGAGTGGACGCATCCGAACACCGGCGAGCACTTCCAGCCGAACGATCCGAAGAACCCGATCGGCGAGTGGTGGATCGGGATCGAGGGCGTCGAGGACGGCAACCGCGACAAGCTCGGCTTCGGCATCCACGGGACGATCGAGCCCGACTCGATCGGCAAGGACCGTTCGCTCGGCTGCGTGCGGCTGCTCAACGACGACGTCGCGATCGTCTACGCGACGCTCACCGAGCCCGAGAGCACGATCCTGATCAAGCCGTGATCATCGTCAACGCCAGAGGCCGCCCGCGCGGGGTGCCGGTGCTGCACCGGCCGCGCTGGAAATGCGGCCGCTCCGACCTAGACTGTCCCCCATGGCCCTTCCCGTCATCGGCATCACCATGGGCGATCCCCTCGGGATCGGTCCCGAGGTGATCGTGAAGGCGCTCGACGACGCGGGCCTGCGCGGGCGGGCGAGGTTCGTCGTCTACGGACAGAACGCGAGGCTCACCCTTGCGGCGGATCGCGCCGGCCGGCACCCGTCGTGGTTCCGCGTCGCGGCGGACAGCGACCGCGCCCTGATGCCGCTGCTCGGTGACGTGACGGTGCTCGACTACGTCGAAAGCGACCTGTCGCCGGGGACGCCAAGCCCCTCGCGGACCGGCGGGCTCGCGAGCAAGCAGTTCATCGAGGACGCGATCGCCGATGCGATGCGGCCCGCGGGCGACCCGCGACGGATTGATGCGATCGTGACCGGCCCGATCTCGAAGGAGTCGTGGTCGCTCGCGAACTTCCGCTGGCCCGGTCACACCGAACTGCTCGCGGCGCGGACCCGGGCGAAGCGGCACGCGATGATGTTCGTGTCGCCGAAGCTGCGGGTCGCGCTGGTCACGGCGCATCTTCCGCTCATGGACGTGCGCAACGTGCTCACCATCGGGCGTGTCTTCGATCCGATCGAGCTCGGCCACGAGCTTTGCCGGAGCCTCGGCATCGCCCGGCCGGTCATCGCGGTCGCGGGGTTGAACCCACACGCGGGCGAGGGCGGGCTCTTCGGCGACGAGGAGATCCGCGTGATCGGCCCGGCGATCGACGCGGCGAAGCGGCAGGGCATCGACGCCCGCGGCCCGTTCCCCGGCGATACGGTCTTCATCGCGGCGGCCGAGGGGAAGTACGACCTCGTGGTCGCGATGTACCACGATCAGGGACTGATTCCGGTGAAGCTGCTCGGCTGGGACTCGGCGGTGAACGTGACCGTCGGCCTGCCGATCGTGCGGACGAGCCCCGACCACGGGACGGCGTTCGACATCGCCGGGAAGGGCGTCGCGAACGAGGGCTCGATGCGGGCGGCGATCGACCTCGCGGTCCGTCTGGCGGCGGGTCGCGGCGCCAGCCCGGAAGTCCGACCGGTCGAGGGGTGATTCTCCGTTCGTTCTCGTGATGTCGGCGCGGTTGCCCGTCAGGCGGGGATCGCGGCGGTGTATGGTGTTCGAAGCATCAGGAACCTCGGGCACCTCTGGAAGCCCGGGTCGCAACCGAGCCGCGCGGCGCCACCGCACCGGCCGCGGTGCGGAGGAACCCCGACAGGGGCATGCGGCGCGAAGGCGCACAACGGCCGGAACCACGGCCTCGGCACTTCCACGCTCCATTCCCCAGTGAACGGCCGGCGCCGGCGATCGCGGATCGGGTCCGCTCAACGTCGTTGCCGGGCCAACGGAAGGAGCGACGGCGTGTCGACGCAGAACGGCAAGGATGGCGGCGGGATCGACTTCAAGGCCCTCGGTCGACTCTTCG
>JBEIUL010000536.1:0-1816 GCA_040374395.1 Phycisphaeraceae bacterium | reverse complement strand
GGCCCTGCTCATGCAGGCCCTGCAGCCGCCGGCCGACGGCGCCGCCGCGACCGTCGACCAGACCTTCACCGCCGCGAAGGCCGTCCCGTGCGGCCCGTCGTTCCCCAAGGGCTGGTCGTCTCTTCCGGTGACGATCACCGTCGAGGGCGGCTTCCCCGCGGTCTACTCGCTGCTCGCCTCGGCCGAGAGCCTCGACCGGCTCGTCCGCGTGGTGCGGGTCGAGATCGACGCCCCGCGTCCGGAAGGCAAGGAGGACCGCAGCGACTCGGTCTCGGCCCGCATCGAGCTCGACGCGATCTTCCGCGACGCGACGGTCGCCGCCGCCGCCGCCGGCAAGGAGGCCCCGCGATGAACGTCACCGTCCGCACCGGCCGGCCGTCCCGCGGCCGCGGTCCCGCCGCATCCGCCGCGCCCGCGTCGTGGCTCGACCGCATCCGCGCGTCGTTCCGCATCGACCGCCGCGTCCGGGCCCTCGCGTTCACCCTCGCGGTGGCGAGCGTGCTGTGGGCCAAGCCGATGGGCCTGCTGCTCTGGGCCCGCATCAAGATCCTCACGAACATCCCGCGCACCGCGATCGCCGACCCCGGCGACGGGGCCCCGGTCCTGGTGCGGAACCGCCCGGATCTCGCCGAGCCGCAGGAACTGCGCGTTCCCGGGCGTCCGGCGACCGATCCCTTCCGCATCGATGACGCGGTCTTCCCGGTTCCCGCCCGACCTGAGGAATCCTCGCGAACGGGCGCGAAGGTCGCGGCCGGGAACGCCGAAGAGATCGATCCTGCGCAGGTCCGGGAGCGCGAGCGGGCGGCGAAGGCCGCGTCGTTCCGGGTCCAGGCCGCAGGCAAGGGAATGGAGATCGCCATCGTCGACGGCCGCACCATCCGCGTGGGGCAGGCGATCGAGGCGAGCGACGGGACGGCGTTCCGTCTCGTCGAGGTCGGGGGAGAAGGAATCGTGCTCGAGTGCGAGGGCACGAGGTACGAGGTGTCGATCGCAAGGCCCGGCCGCGGCCGCAACGCCGCCCCATCGGAGGACTGACCCGTGACAAGCTTCCGCCCCGAACGAACCGCTTCCGCCGGACTCCTTGCCGCGACGCTGCTCGCGCTGCCCTTCGGGGCCGCCGCGACCGCCGGCCAGGCCGAATCCGCGCCCGCACCCGCCCCGGCCGCCGAACAGGCCGGCGTGAAGGCGGTCGGCAAGGAGACCTTCAACGTCGAGTTCGCCGACACCGACGTGGTGCAGGCGCTGCAGATGCTCGCCGCGCAGGGCCGTCGCAACATCGTCGCCTCGAAGGATGTCGTCGGCACCATCACCGCGACGCTCTACGACGTCACCGTGCTCGAGGCCCTCGAGACGATCGTGCGGGCCAACGACCTCCGCTTCGAGGAGGTCGGCAACTTCGTCTACGTCTACTCGTCGGCCGAGTGGAACGCGATCCAGCAGGCCCGCCGCAAGAGGGAAAGCCGCCGCTTCACGCTCGAGTACCTCGCCGCGAAGGACGCGGTCGAGTTCGTGACGCCGCTGCTCTCCGAGAACGGCAAGGTCTCGTTCGTCGGCCAGGTCGAGAAGGGCTACCAGCCCGACCTCACCATGGGCGGCGAGGACTCGTGGGCCCACCAGGGCATGCTGGTGATCAACGACTTCCCCGAGAACCTCGAGACGGTCTCGACGCTGCTGTCCGAGATCGACACCGCGCCGCGGCAGGTCTCGGTCGAGAGCACCATCGTCGCCACCGACGTGAACGAGGACGACGCGTACGGCGTCGACTTCTCGATCCTCGGCAGCGTCGACTTCTCGGATTTCACCAACCCGGGCCAGG
>JBEIUL010000500.1:0-2047 GCA_040374395.1 Phycisphaeraceae bacterium | reverse complement strand
CGCGATCGTGCGGCCGGGGCCGATCCAGGGCGACATGGTGCATCCATACCTGCGCCGCCGCGACGGGCTCGAGGCGGCGACGTATCCCGACGAGGCGATCCGGGCGGTCCTCGGGCGCACCCTCGGGGTGCCGCTCTTCCAGGAGCAGGCGATGGCCCTCGCGGTGGCCGCCGCGGGCTTCACGCCTGGCGAGGCCGACTCGCTGCGGCGGGCGATCGCGGCGTGGAAGCGGAAGGGAAACCGCATCGCCGAGTACGGCCGGAAGCTCGAGGAGGGGATGGTCGCCCGTGGCTACACGCGTCCGTTCGCGCGGCAGGTCTTCACGCAGGTCCAGGGATTCTCCGGCTACGGCTTCCCCGAGTCTCACGCGGCGAGCTTCGCGCTTCTGGTCTACGCGTCGGCGTGGCTCAAGTGCCGGCATCCGGCGGCGTTCGCGGCGGGGCTCCTGAACAGCCAGCCGATGGGTTTCTACGCCCCGGCCCAGATCCTTCGCGATGCCCGCGAGCACGGGATCGAGATCCGGACCGTCGACGTGAACGCGAGCGGACGGGATTGTTCGCTCGAGCGGGGGCCGGACCGGTTCACGCGGCGGGGGGACTCGGGAGGCGAGATCGTGGGCGTGCGACCGGCGTCGTCGACGACGTGCCCACCGAAGTTCGGCGATCGACGGGCTCACGGCCCTCTCGATCGGCGCCGGATCGAGGCCCGCTCGCTTCCCCGTCCGCCATCCGTCGCCGTCGACCAGCCCGCGATCCGGCTCGGGTTCCGGCTCGTGCGCGGCCTCGCCGATTCCGACGCCGAGCGGATCGTCGCGGCGGTCCGCGCCGGCGGCCCGTTCGCCACGGTCGAGGCCCTGCGCCGCGCGAGCGGCGTCTCGATCGGCGGATTGCGGAGGCTCGCCGCGGCCGACGCGTTCGGCTCGATGGGCCTCTCGCGGCAGCAGGCGCTGTGGCAGATCCGGCGACTCCGCGAGGAATCGTTGCCGCTTTTTGACGGCCTCGGCGACTCGCTGGCGGCGCCCGAACCGCCGCCGAAGTCGCCGCTGCCGCCGGTCGGCGAGCTCACCGCGATCGCCCGCGACCACGCGGCGACGGGGCTCTCGCTCCGCCGCCATCCGCTCGCCTGCCTGCGAGAGCGGATCGCCCGGCTCGGCGGCGTTCCGTGCGGGACGCTCCGCGACGAGCTCCTCGCCCCGACCGGCGTGCGGCTTGCGGTCGCGGGCACGGTCCTGCTTCGGCAGCGTCCGGGCACCGCCAACGGCGTCGTCTTCATGACCCTCGAGGACGAGAGCGGCATCGCGAACCTCATCTTCCGGCCGAAGGTCTACGAGCGGTGCCGCCGCGACGCCCGCGGGGCGACGATGCTGCTCGCCCGCGGCCGAGTCGAGCGGCGGGGCGAGGTGGTGCACCTGCTCGTCTCCTCGGTGCTCGACCTCGGCCCGATGCTCGCGGAAGCGGGGGAGGTGTCCGCCGAGGAGCTCACGCCCGCGTCGAGGGATTTCCGGTGAGCGTCGCGATGCGACTCAAGACCCGACCACGATCGCGTGCACCGCCTCGATCGGGTGGATCGCCCGGCGTCCGTCGCCGTCGAGGATCTGGTGCCGGCAGCTCGTGCCCGGGGCGCAGGCGGTGGCGTCCGGCTCGGCGCGCAACGCCGGCAGCAGCGACCGCCCGGCGATCGCCATCGAGAGGTCGAACTTCCCCGCGTCGAAGCCGAACGAGCCGGCCATGCCGCAGCAGCCGGTCGCGAGCGTCGTGCAGCGATCGGGTCCGAGCAGGCGTTGCAGGAGCGCCGCCGAGCTGTCCCTTCCCCAAAGGGCCTTCTGGTGGCAATGGCCGTGCAGCAGCAGACGCCCGGGGCCGCGGTCGGCGCGGATCTCGGGTCGTCGCGGGTGGGCGTCCCAGCGCCGCTCGAGGAAATCCTCGACGAGGAACGAGCTCGCCCGGATGTGCGATGCGATCGCGTCGTCGGCCCCGCCACGGAGTTCCTGCCACTCGTCATGCAGGGCCGAGAGGCAGCTCGGCTCGAGGGCGAGGATCGCGACCGG
>JBEIUL010000243.1:0-4516 GCA_040374395.1 Phycisphaeraceae bacterium | reverse complement strand
TCGAGCCTCGTCGAGCTCGTCGAGAAGGGCCACGTCAAGCAGCAGATCGCGCTCGAGGCCACCCCCAAGCCCGAGGAGCTGCGGATGCGGCTCAAGGGCATCAAGACCTGAATCCGGACCCGAAACCGGACCCGACGCCGGACCGGCCACCGCCGGCGACCGAACCCGATGGACACCCCAACCGCCGACCTCGCCGTCCTCGCCGCCGCCACCGCGTACTCGCTGGTGTCGTGGATCAAGCCCATGCTCGTCTTCGCGACGATCCTGCCCTACTTCTGGGTGATCTCGCGGCTCGAGCCCGACGCACGCCGCTTCATGTTCAACGTGCCGGCGATCAACGCCTCGCTCGTGGCCGGTGCCGCCGTCGGGCTCGCCGCGGTCCTGCTGATCCCGATCTTCTGGGTCGGCTGGCCGGTGATGATCCTCGTCCTCGCGGGGACGCTCTTCGGGTACTGGAAGTGGCGTGACGGCAAGGTGCCCGAGCACGAGCGGTTCCAGCTGGTCTCCGGCGACCTCTCGCGGAAGATGGAGGAGCGGAAGGCCGCGAAGCTGCGGGCCAACGCGATCCTGAAGTTCACCGGGGCCGACGGCCGGGCCGTGCCGGTCCCGCTCAAGGACAGCCCCGAGTACGCCACCCTGCTCGCGGTCGAGACGATCCTCGTCCCCGCCCTCGAGCGGCGGGCGGCCCGCTCCGAGCTCGCGCCGGGCGGGGCGAACCAGCCCGCGACGCCGTCCTACGTGCTCGACGGGGTCCGCTACCGGCTCGAGCCGCTGCCCCCGCAGGTCGCCGAGGAGGCGACGAACTGGCTGAAGAAGGTCGCCGGACTCGACGTCGCCGACCGCCGCCGCAAGCAGGTCGGCGAGTTCCGCATCGACGGTCCGAACGGCCTCGTGAAGGTCACGTTCACGTCGCAGGGCTCGTCGGCGGGCCAGGCCATCCGCGCCGAGTTCGACCGCCAGAAGCGGATGTCGATCCCCTACGACAACCTCGGGCTGCTGTCGGCCCAGAAGGCGGCGCTCGATGTCCTCGCGCAGGAAGACCAGCGGCGCGGCGTGGTGCTGGTGTCCTCGCCCGCCGGGCAGGGCGCGACCACGAGCGCGTATGCCCTGATCACCCGTCACGACGCGTACCTCGCGAACATCCTCACGCTCGAGCGGACGATCGAGCTCCCGCTCGAGGGCGTGAAGCAGTCGGCCTTCGACGCGAGCAACCCGAACGTCGAGTTCTCGAACCAGATCCAGGCGATGCTGCGGCGGGATCCGCAGGTGGTCTACTGCTGCGACCTCGACGACCCGAAGGCGGCGGTCCCCATCGCCAACGCGGTGAACGAGCAGCCGGTGCTCGTCTACGTGGGCGTTCCCGCCGACGGGGTCGCCGGCGCGGTCGCGGCCTGGTTCCGGGCCGTGGGCGACCTCAAGGCGGCGAGCAAGTCCCTCCGCGCGGTGGTCTTCAGCCGCCTCGTGCGGACCACCTGCGAGGCATGCCGCCAGCCGGTGCAGGCAACCCCGGAGCTCCTGAAGAAGCTCGGCGTTCCCGCCGGCAAGACCGTCAATCTGTTCCAGGCGAGCGGCAAGGTGCAGGTCAAGAACCGCATCGAGGATTGCCCGGTGTGCAAGGGCCTCGGCTACACCGGCCAGACGGCCTGCTTCGAGGTGATGGTGGTCGACGACGCGATGCGGGGGATGCTTGCCGCGAACGACTTCGCGGGGGCCTACAACCACGCCCGTCGCGAGGGCCGCATGCTCACCGTGCAGGAGGCGGCGCTCATGAAGGTCCGCGAGGGCCTGACCACCCCCGAGGAAGTCGCCCGCGTCCTCTCCACGCCAAAGCCCGCGGCGAAGCCCGCCGCCCCCGCCGCCCCGAAGCCCGCGGCCGGCTGACCCCAACGACCCCGAACGAGACCTCCCATGATCCTCAACGTCCTCGTGATCGGCTTCGTCGGCCTCATCGCCTACTGGTGGGCCAACCAAGGCACCTTCAGCGCGATCATCCACTGCACGTGCGTGATCGTCGCCGCCGCCCTGAGCTTCGCCGTCTGGGAGCCGCTGGCGATGCGGCTGCTGGCGATCCCGGGCGTCGAGGTCTGGGCGTGGGGCCTGGCCCTGCTCGCACCCTTCGCGATCTTCCTGCTCGTCCTCCGGGTCGCGGCCGACAAGCTGGTGCCGGGCAACCTGAACTTCCCGCAGGTGGTCAACTACGTGGTCGGCGGGGCGTTCGGGGCGGTCGCCGCGGTGATCACGGTCGGCATGATCGTGCTCGGCGCGGGCTTCACCCAGAGCGACGTGCGGCTCGTCGACTTCCGCGGCACCGTCCGCTCGACGGCCGCGAAGGGCCAGCCCGACTACGCCGGCTCGGCGAACCTCTGGATCCCGGTGCACACCATCACCGCCGAGGCGATGGCGACCCTGAGCGGCGGGGCGTTCTGGCCCGAGTTCGGGAAGCCGATCCGCGAGGTGCGGCCCAAGCTCGCGGCGGCGGCGGTGTCGCTGCACCGTGACTCGATGCAGGACGGTCTCGCCCGCACCACCGCCCCGCCGGCGGCGGTCTCGGTCGAGAGCCTCCGCTACTCGCCCGATTTCGAGAACATCGACCGGAGCCGCGGCGCGTACGTGCTCGAGCTGAACGTCGGCTCCGGGGCGAACGACTCCGGCGGCATCCTGACCGTCTCGAGCTCGCAGGTCATGCTCGTCGGACGCGGGTCCGGCACGAAGGAACCGCCGATCTCCCACCCGCTGCAGTTCAGCCAGCCGAACCAATCGGGTTCCCGTTCGCTCTTCGCCTTCGACGACCTGCTCAACTACTGCTCGAACGTGCCCGGCCAGCAGGAGTCGAAACTGATGTTCGTCTTCCCCGCGGCGCCGTTCGGGCCGCCCGAGGCGGGGAGCCCGCCCCGCTTCGTCCTCTTCAAGAGCAACCGGTACGAGCTGCCGCCGCCGGCGGGCCAGCCGCTCGGCGGGATGGAGATGCTCGCCGCCCTCCGCGGCGCGACGACGGGGGCCGGCGCCGGCCCGCTCGTCGACCCCACCGCCAAGACGATCCGCTCGAGCGACCTCAAGAACGACGCGGACATCAAGCCTGCGGTGTGCAGCATCAACGAGCTGACCACGATGGAGTCGGTCGACCAGCTCCTCACCGAGGGCTACCAGGAGTTCGTGAAGGGCGGGGCCCAGGCCTCGAAGGCGAACCGCATCAACGGGATCTTCGCCCGCGAGGGCACCGGGATCGTGCGGCTCAACATCAGCCGCCGCAGCAGCTCCATCGACCTGTGGAACGACCGCACGAAGACCCGCGAGGAGGCGGGCGAGAGCGCCCCGCTGTACCTCGTCGACAGTTTCGGCAACCAGTACACGCCGATCGGCTACCTCTGGGTCAAGCCGGACGGCGTCGAGATCCGGCTCGATCCGAAGCGCGGCATCCCGACCATCGGCGACTTCCCGAACCTTCCGACGGCCGGGACGCACGAGCTCTTCGCGCTCTTCAACCCGACCGCCGGGGCGAAGATCGTGAGCATCCGGCTCGGCGACAAGGTGGTCGCCAACGCCGACCACACGGTGAGCGCGGCCAAGGACTGAGCGGACTCGTCGGGAAAAAGGCCTGATGCCGCGGATCGCGGCGATCGCGCGGTAGCCTCGATCCCATGCGGGGGATCTCCGGGGCGATGGCGATGGTCGTGCGTCGGTTGGCGGTGCGGGCCGGGAGGCTGGCGGTCGCGCTGCGCCCGAGGCGGATCTCGCCGCGGGATCCCGGCGAGCGGATCGCCCTGCGGCATCTGGAGCGCGAGGGCTGGACCGCGATCGCGGCGAACCTGGAGATCGCCTCCGGCGAGGCCGATCTCGTCTTCCGGGACCTGCTCGGCCGGCCGATCCTGGTCGAGGTCAAGTCGGGCGCGGCGGTCGGCGACGGTCCCCTCGACGATCCTGGCCTGAGGGCCGGCCCCGCGAAGATCCGGCGGCTCGCCGCGATCGCCGAGGAATTGGCCCGCGAACTGGGAGAACTGCCGCGGATCGACCTCGTGGTGGTCCGGCTCGGTCCCCGCCCGGAGGTCCTCCGCCATGAGCGTGGGCTTCGGCTTCCCGATCGGACCGGCCCCCCTCGGCGACCGCCCTGATCCCGCCGCGGCCGATCCGACCGGCCCGGGGATACTGAAGCGGTGACGCTTCCACCGTGGATCCATCCCGAAGGCGACGGTTCCGCGACGCGGCTCGAGATCCACGCGGTTCCGGGAGCCCGAAGCGACGGTCTCGCCGGATCCCACGGGGACCGGCTCAAGGTCCGGGTTTCGGCCCCTCCGGAAGGAGGCCGCGCCAACGATGCCATCCGCGCCCTGCTCGCGGCGGTCCTGGCCGCGCCCCTCCGCGAGGTCGAGCTCGTCCGCGGTGCCTCCTCGCGGGTGAAGTCGTTCCGGATCGGGCTCGATCCCGCGACGGTCGCGGACCGCCTCGGCCGGGCCGTATGATCCCGATCCCCGTCCCGCGAACCCCCAGAGCCACGCACGTCCCATGAAGATCCACGAGT
>JBEIUL010000250.1:0-4451 GCA_040374395.1 Phycisphaeraceae bacterium | reverse complement strand
CTCGAGGCTGACGCTGCAGGCTGAGACGCCTTCGATTGAGGTGACCTTCCCGGTGATCGCCGCGACGCAGCCGTCGCAGTGCATGCCGTCGACCGTGTAGTGCACGGTCACGGGATCGGCGGGGGGGGTGCAGGCGGCGGCCGACAGCAGGAGGATCGACGCGAGGAGGCGGGGGAGCAGCCGCATGCGTGGATCGTAGCCGTGACCGGAAGGGCCATTCCGGTGCGAGGGTTGCCTGTCCAAGCCCGGAAGTTGCCTGTCCAACCCGGAGGTTGCCTGTCCAGGCCCGAAGTTGCCTGTCCAAGCCCGAGGTTGTGACCGGGAGGTCCCTTCCGGTGCGAGGGTTGCCTGTCCAACCCCGAGGTTGCCTGTCCAAGCCCGAGGTTGCCTGTCCAAGCCCGAGGTTGCTCGTCCAACCTCGCGACCGCTTGTCCAACCTCGATTCTGCCTGTCCAATCCCGATTCTGCCTGTCCAAATCCGAAGCGGGCTTGTTCCCGAGCCGCCCCAGGAGTCCCCATGCCCATCGCCCGCCCACTCGTCGCCCTGTCGCTTGCGTTGCCGGTCGTCGCGTCGGCCCCCGGCCAGGACCTCGCTCCGCGGGAGCACCGAGCCGACGGTTCGATCGCGAAGGTCACCGTCTACCGATCCCGGGCGGGCGTCACCCGTGAGGTCGGGGTGCCTCCGGAAGCTGGCCTCTGGGACCTTCGCATCGGCGGACTTCCCGAGTCGATCGATCCGGCCACCCTCCAGGCCACGGTGACCGGCGGGAAGCTGCTCGACGTGCGCTTCGAGACCCGCACGATCGCCACGGAGGCCGCGACCGACCCCGAACTCCAGGCGGCGATCGCCCGGCTCGAGGAGTTGCGACGCGAGCGGCAGCAGCTGGACTTCGCCGGAAAGGCCCTCGAGGGCGAGTCGAAGCTGCTCGACGCGGTCACGGCCCGGATCGCCGACGGCGCCGGCAAGGAGGCGGGCGGGGCCCTCGAGCCGGCCCGGCTTGGCGAGCAGATGGACTTTCTCGCCCGTCGCCGAAAAGACCTGCTCGGCAACGCCCTCGAACTCACTCGCCGCTCGCAGAAGCTCGACGATCAGATCCGGGCCGCCGACGCCGAGGTGGAACGGCGTGGCGGGGAAAGCCGCGTCGAGCGGGACGCGATCGTGAGCGTCGCGACGAACGGCGGCGGTGCGGAGGTCGAGCTCACCTACCTCGTGACGGCTGCGGGCTGGCGGCCGGCCTACGCCGTCCGGGCCGATCCCGACGCGAAGACGCTGTCGATCGAGTTCGACGCGGTGATCGTGCAGGCGAGCGGCGAGGACTGGAACGACGCCGCCCTCTCGGTCTCGACCGCCGAGCCGTCGCGGCGGCCGCTTCCGCCGGGCGTCCCGCCGGTCTTCGTCGAGCCGCTCCCGCCTCCGCCGAGCGAAGGCGGTCCGGGCGGCGTGGCGTCCTTCAAGGCGGGGGCGCCCGCACCGGGTGCCCCCATGGTGCGAGGGATGTTCGGATCGGCTGGCGACGAGGAATCCGGCGAGGCCCTCGCCCGCATGATGAACGATGCCGCGGCGGTCTCGACCGGCGCGGTCGTCGCGTACGCGATCCCGCGGCCGGTGACGATCCCGAGCGATGCGACCGCCGAACGCAAGACGCGCGTCGCGACGATCGAGGCGAAGCCGGCCTTCTCGCTCGTGACGCGTCCACTCGTCGACCCCGCGGTCTACGGCAAGGCGGTCGCCCGCAACGACAGCCCGTACCTGCTCGTCGCGGGCCCGGCGTCGGTCTTCGTCGGCGGCGACAGCGTCGGCACCGCGCGGCTCGACGACGTGCCCCCCGGCGGCGAGATGACGTTCTGGCTCGGCGCCGACCGCCGCATCGAGGCGAAGCGGACGCTCGTCGCGAAGATCGCCGGCAAGGACGGCCTGTTCGAGAAGTCGACGGTCCTCGAATGGAAGCGCCGGATCGAGCTCGTGAACACCGGGACCTCCGCGGTCGAGGTGATCGTCGACGACCGCGAGCCGGTCTCTCGCGACGAGCGGATCAAGGTCGAGCTGAAGGACCTCTCGCGTCCGCTCTCGACCGACGCCGCGTACCTCAAGGACGAGCGGCCGCAGGGCACGCTCCGCTGGGCCGTCCCGTTGCCCGCCCGCCCCGCGAACGCGGCACCCGTCCCGGTCGCGATCACGTGGAAGACCGTGGTGCGGCATCCGGTCGATCTCGCGGTCACTCCGCTGCCCGATTGAGCGGGAATCGCGGCACGGCCCGCCGTACACTGCCCGGCTCGCCATGATCCCGCCCGAGGCCGATCCCGCCCGTTTCGAGTCGCTCGTCGAGGACACGCTCGCCCGCGCCGTGCAGGCGCTCGTCTCGCTCCAGAAGCCCGACGGCCACTGGTGCGCCGAGCTCGAGGGCGACTCGATCCTGCAGGGCGAGTACTTCCTCATGAAGTGGATGCTCGGGCAGGAGGCGTCCCCGCTCGCCGACGGGTCGGACGGTGCGGCGCTCCTGCGGCGGCTCGCGGCGATGCTGAGGAAGCAACGCCGGCCGGACGGCGGCTGGGGTCAGTATCCGGGCTCGGCGGTCGACATCTCGGCGACGGTCAAGGGCTACTTCTGCCTCAAGCTCGCCGGCGACGACCCGGATTCGCCCCAGATGCGGAAGACCCGCGAGCTCGTTCGGGCGATGGGCGGCGCCGAACGCTGCAACAGCTTCACGAACTTCTACCTCGCGGCCCTCGGCCAGATCTCGTGGGAAGCGGTGCCGGCGATCCCGCCCGAGATCGTCTTCCTCCCGAAGTGGTTCCCGTTCCACCTCGACAAGGTGAGCGCCTGGAGCCGCACGATGATCCTGCCGCTCGCGATCGTCACGAGCCTGCGGCCCACGCGATCGCTGCGGCCCGAGCAATCGATCGACGAGCTCTACGTCGACGAGTCGCGGCGGACGCGGCTCACGATGAAGGACGGCACGCCTCCCAAGTGGAGGCGATTCTTCGGCGGGGCGGACGCGTTCCTCAAGGCCCTCGACCGCAGCGGGGCGAACGTCCTGCGGCCGAAGGCGATCGAGCGGGCCCTCGAGTGGATCCTCGCCCGCGCCGGCCAGGACGGCGCGGCGGCGACGGCGGGCCTCGGGGCGATCTTCCCGCCGATGGTCTACCTGCAGGTGGCCCTCAAGGCCCTCGGTTACCCCCGCGACCACGAGATCGTGCGGCGGGCCGAGCGCGAGCTCGACGAGTTCATGCTGCACGGCACGGCCTGGGGCGACGACGGCACCACGCACCTCCAGCCGTGCTTCTCGCCGGTCTGGGACACGGGGATCGCGCTCTATGCCCTCGCCGATTCCGGACTCGCCTCGCACCCGGCCTCCCGCGGCGCGGCGACGTGGCTGCGGGGCCGCGAGTGCCGCTTCAAGGGCGACTGGAAGGAGAACGTCCGGGGCGACGTTCCCGCGGGCGGCTGGTTCTTCGAGTACGCGAACGCGTTCTACCCCGACGTCGACGACACCGCGATGGTCGCGATGGCCCTGAAGCGGGCGGGCGGCGCCGAGAACGAGTCCGCGTCGGCCCGCGGCGTCGCGTGGATCCTCGCGATGCAGAACGACGACGGCGGATGGGCCGCGTTCGACCGCACCCGCGACCGGCCGTGGATGGAGCACATCCCGTTCGCCGACCACAACGCGATCCAGGACCCGTCGTGCCCGGACATCACCGGACGCGTCCTCGAATGCCTCTCGTGGCATGGCTTCCGCACCGACCATCCGACGGTGCGCACGGCGATCGCGTACGTGCGATCGCGGCAGGAGCCCGAAGGCTGCTGGTTCGGCCGGTGGGGCGTGAACTACCTCTACGGCACGTGGCAGGCGGTGATCGGTCCGATCCGCTGCGGCGAGAGCCGGGAGGCGGAGTGGGTCAAGAAGGCCGGCGCGTGGGTCAAGTCGGTGCAGAAGCCCGACGGCTCGTTCGGCGAGAGCGCGAACTCGTACGAGGATCGCTCGCTCATGGGGAAGGGCCCGTCGACCGCGAGCCAGACCGCCTGGGGCGCGATGATCCTGCAAGAGATCTTCGGGGCGGACGACCCCGACCTGCGGCGGGCGATCCGCTGGCTTGCCGCGACGCAGCTCACGGCCGAGGACGCGCTCGACCCGGCCCGCAATCCCGACCGCGATCCGCCGGGCTCGTGGGTCGAGACCGAGTTCACGGGCACGGGCTTCCCGAAGGTCTTCTACCTCCGGTACCACCTCTATCGCCTGTACTTCCCGACGATGGCGATCGGGCGGTGGTTGCGGGCGACGCGGGGGGAAGCGACCGGAGTGCGTTCGGACCGGACGGTCGCGGTCGCATCCTGAGGGGCGTATTCTGGCGGGATGATCTCCGGAACGATCGTCGCCGCCGTCGCTCTCGCGTCCGTCTCGCTCGCCCATCCCCCGACGCTCGTCTCCGACCGCCTCCTCGACGACGGGCCG
>JBEIUL010000496.1:0-2068 GCA_040374395.1 Phycisphaeraceae bacterium | reverse complement strand
CGCGAGGATCAGCCCGAGCGGCCGACCCGTCTCCGCATCGAGATGCAGCCCGTGCAGCCGCGCGGGAAACGACTCCTGGCCGCCGGCGTACCAGCGGTAGGTCAGCGTGACAAGCCGCCGCTCGGACTCGGGCCACGCCCGGAACGTCGTGGTTCCGGGGCCCGACGGCGATTCCTCGCCGGGAATCGCGAGCAGCGCCGCGAACTCGCCGTCGACCGCCTCGAACAGACCACCCGCCTCGCCCTTCGGCTTCCGCGCAGCCATCGACGTCACTCCCGGACGAAGCGGTAAGCGCCCTTCTTCGAGCCCCAGACCTGCTTGCCGTCCTTGTCGAAGCCGCGGTCCCACGAGGTGAGGGCCTCGGCGGTCACCGTCACCTCGCTGGTGGCGTACGCGGCGCCCATCAGGTTCGAGACGCAGGCGTTCGCCTGCGTCGCTCCCTTCCATCCCTCGCCCTCGCCCTCGAGGAAGACCGTGCAGCCCTCGCGCGGCACGAGCAGGTCGGGATTCACGAGGTCGAGCCGCTTCGGATCTTTCCAGGCCCCCGCGAAACCCATCGGATCGCCCGGCAATTCGTAGACGTGGCTCGCGACCTTCCCGTCCGGCTCGACCTTCACCGCGTACACCCGCTGCCGGTACGGCTTGTCGAGGCTCGACGCCATCGCCTGCTCGACGTAGAGCCAGTACGCGTCGGTCCGTTCGGGCCAGATCCGCACCATGTGCAGCCGCACGTCGCGGAAGTCGGGGTCGGCCTTGGCCTGGGCGGCGCTCGAATAGGTTCCCGACATCAGCTCGCCCGCCCGCATGGCCGCGGGCATCACCGCAGGCTTGGCGCCGGGCTCGCCCTTGATCGTGAAGCAGCCGGCGACGGGGACGAGCAGGGGAAGGGCGACAGCGAGCGTACGGAAGAGGGCGAGATTCATGGGTGATTCGGTCTCGGGGTGCGGCCGCGGGGCGGGGACGTCCACCTCCGGCCGGGGAAAGGTAACGGGTGCGGCCTCCCCGCGAACCACTACCATCCGCGACTTTCGCACCGTCCCGGAAGCCATCAATGACCACCCCGACCCCCGCCAAGCCTGTCGACACCCGCGGCCTCGCCGGCCAGACCGTCGGCGACACCGAGATCTGCGCCGTCACCCAGACGGAACTCCTCTACCGCGGCTACGAGATCGCCGACCTCGCCGCGAACGCCAACTTCGAGGAGGTCGCCTTCCTCCTGCTCGTCGGCCTCAAGCCGTCGGCCGCCGAGCTCAATGCGTTCAGGGACGAGGTCGCCTCGATGCGGGCGATTCCCGGGAGCGTCCGCGACGACATCGTGCGGATCGCGAAGGAAAGCCCGAAGGCCCATCCGATGTCGATCCTGCGGACGGGCGTGAGCCTCCTCTCGCACCTCGACCCCGACTGCGAGGACAACTCGCCCGCGGCCGAGCTGCGGAAGTCGAAACGGCTGCTTGCCCAGATCCCGACGGTGATCGGCGCTTGCCAGCGGACCCTCGACGGCCAGGCGCCGCTTGACCCCGACCCGTCGCTGTCGCACGCGGCGAACCTCATGTGGCTCATGTCCGGGAAGAAGCCCGACGAGCTCGCGGCCCGGATCATGGACGTCAGCCTGATCCTCTACGCCGAGCACGACTTCAACGCCAGCACGTTCTCGTGCCGCGTCATCGCCTCGACCGAGACCGACATGCACTCGGCGATCTGCGGCGGCATCGGGGCCCTGAAGGGCCCGCCGGACAGCGGCGCGAACGAGATGGCGATGGAGATGCTCAGGGACATCGACCGCGACTGTGCCGGCGGCAGGATGGACGCCGACGCGTGGATGCAGCGGGCCTTCGTCGAGAAGCGGAAGCTCATGGGCTTCGGCCACCGCGTCTACAAGAACGGCGACCACCGTGCGGGCATCCTCCGCGGCTGGGGCCTCAAGCTCGCCGAGCGGCTCGGCCCCGACGCGAAGAAGTGGTTCGACCTCGGCGATAGCGTGCAGGCGATCATGCTGCGGGACAAGAACATCCATCCGAACGTCGATTTCCCCTGTGGAATGACCTACTTCATCATGGGGATCCCGGTG
>JBEIUL010000368.1:0-3034 GCA_040374395.1 Phycisphaeraceae bacterium | reverse complement strand
GGGCGTGCTCGAGTGACTGGCCGGTCATGTCCCGTCGGAGATCGACCGGTCGCGAAGATGGGTTCAACCCGACCGAACGGTCGGCCCGCGCGGGTTCCGGCTGGGCCGTCTAGACGGCAAGGTCCGCGAAGAGCGCCCGCATCGAGAACGGCTCGGCCTGCAGCGATTCCCGAAGGTAGGTCGCGAGAAATCGGTTCGCGCGGCGAACGGTCTCGGGATCGGCGGCGGCAATCCGGGCGATCGACGCGATCGACGGATCTTCGGCGAGTTCGACGAGGAGATCCGCGGTCGAGCGCCGGACCTTCCAGCCGCCCTTCTCGCCCGATCCGGCGAAACGGGCCTCGCGGGGAAGGAAAGTGACGGTCGTTGCGTCGCCGGGAGGCAACTCGACCTGCGGCTGCTGACCGCTCTCGACGAGGGCGACCCACTGGAACCGGAGGACCACCGCCGGGGCGGTACCGGGCGTCTCGAGGGCCTCGAGCCCGGTCACCAGCGCGTCGAAAAGCCGCGGATGCGGGTCTGCCGGCGCGAACAGGCGTCCGACGAGGTCCGCGAGGTAGAACGCCGATCGGTTGGCCTCGAGGTCCTGCCGCAGGGACCGGTAGGTCCGCAGCAACGTCCAGTCGGTGAGCGTCGCGAGTTCACGACCGCCCTTCACGATCGCGACGACCTGCCCGCGCGTGAGGAGGTCGATTCCGCCCGAGAACCGCCCGCCGACCCGCTTCGCACCCTTGGCCAGCCCGCGCAGGATGCCCTGCTCGCGGCACAACAGGCTGACCGTCTGGCTCGTTTCCGAGAAGTCCCAGTGACGGATGCAGACCGCCTCGTCGGTGAGCGATGGCACGCGGGAATGGTACGCGCCGGGGTCGCTGACCCGTCAGCCCGCCCGCCGGTCAGCCTCCCGCGGAAGCGGGGTGGCGAGCTCGACACGATCGCGTCCCGTCCGCTTGGCGAGGTAGAGCGCGGCGTCGGCTGCCTGGATGAGTTCCGCCGGTCCGTTTGCGGTCCGGGGATCGAGATCGGCGACACCGAACGAGGCCGAGGCGTGGAAGTCCGGGCGCATCGGCCATCGCTCGCGGGCGATCGCCTGTCGCCAGCGTTCAGCCGCCTCGAACGCCTCGTTCGCGGCGGTGCTCGGCAGGATCACCGCGAACTCCTCGCCCCCGTACCGGCAGGCGACGTCGCTGCCGCGGCCGCTCGAGAGGATCCGGGCGAACCGCTCAAGGACCTGGTCGCCGAACGGGTGGCCGAAGCGGTCGTTGATCTGCTTGAAGCCGTCAAGGTCGCACAGCACGAGCGAAAGCGGAAGCCCGTGACGAACGGCCTCGTTCCACTCGCCGGCGAGGCGCGAGTCGAAATACTCGCGGTTCCAAAGGCCGGTGAGACCGTCGAGCCTCGCCTTGGTCTGCAGCAGTCGAAGCGCGCGACCGAGCCGCAACCCGCCACGGACGCGGGCCAGCAGCTCGCCCGTGTCGAAGGGCTTGCGGAGGAAGTCCATCTCGCCGAGGTGGTGCCATCCGTCACGATCGGGCAGTGCCTCGGACGCGCTGACGCAGATGATCGGGATGTCGCGGGTCTCCTCGGAATCCTTGAGGGTTCGGATCACCGAGAGGCCGGATCCGTCAGGAAGATCGATGTCGAGGAGGATGAGGTCGGGCCGCTCGCGGCGGGCCTTGTCGATGGCCTCGCTGCAGGTCCAGGCCGAGACGACCTCGAGCGATTCGCGCCCGAGCCGCACCCGGATCAGCCGGTGCATGAACTCGTGATCGTCGACGAACAGAACCCGGGCCGGGCCGGGTTCCCGCGAGCGGTCGAGAAGCTCATCGCGTGCCGAGGCCATGGGTCACTCGAAGACGATCGTCCGCATGTCGCCGCGGGCCGGCCGGACCGCTCGTTGGCAGCGAGTCGCCAGCCGTTCGACGGCGGCGGCGATCCGCCCGTCGGCGGCGTTGGCGAGGATCAGGATCTCGAGGTTCGCCGCGGCATTGCCGATCCCGGGGAACCCGTAACCGCCCGCCGATCCACGGAGCTGGTGGGCGAGGGTCCGCAGCCGGCCCCGGTCGCCGGCGGCGAGGGCCTCGTGAAGGGAATCCGCCCGGCGGCCCAGGTCCTCGACGAACATGGTCACGATGTCCCGCATCTCGGGATCGGTCGCGTACTCGCTTCGTTCGCCCTCGACGGCCTCGATCAGGTCGATCCTCGACATGTCGGGATGTATCGGTCCTCGCGTGGCCGGACTTCGTCCCGCGTGGTTCCGGCGCGATGATTCACCTCCGATTCCGGCCCCAACGGTGGACCGAAGGCCCGGATCGGCTATTTTCGGACCGTCCTACCCCAAGGTCCCGACGGCCGAGAGGTTGTCGAAGGAGCATTGCCCGTGGTCCCGAACATGCCGCCCCGAGAGGGGCAATTGGGTTTCCTGTACCTGCCGCCTCATCGCGTGCAGGGCATCAGCGTCGCGGGCGAGCAGACGGTCGTACAGGTTCCTGAACTCGATGTCTGCTTCGACATGGGTTCCTGCCCGCGGGCGGCCCTCGCGTCACCGTACGTCGCCCTGTCGCACGCCCACATGGATCACATCGGGGCATTGCCGTACTGGTTCAGCCAGCGGTTCTTCCAGAAGATCGGCACGGGTACGTGCATCTGCCACCCGAAGGTCGCCGAGCCGCTCAAGGCGATGATGCAGTCGTGGGTCGACCTCGAGCTCCAGCGGACGCCGCACCACATCGTGGCGCTCGAACCCGACGCCGAGGTCGAGATCAAGAACAACCTCTTCCTGCGCGGCATCGCGACGAGCCATACCTCCCCGAGCCTCGGGTTCTGCCTCATCGAGCGGAGAAGCAAGCTCAAGGATGAATTCGTGGGGCTTCCACAGGATCGGCTCCGCGAGATCAAGATGCGGGGCACCGAGATCACCCGAACCGTCGACATTCCGCTGGTTGCCTATACCGGCGATACCGAGCCCGGGCCCTTCCTCTTCCGCGACGAGTTCGCCGAGGCCAAGACGGTGATCACCGAGTGCACCTTCTTCGAG
>JBEIUL010000214.1:0-4900 GCA_040374395.1 Phycisphaeraceae bacterium | reverse complement strand
GGCCGCCGCGCGGGCGCCCGTCCCCGCGTTCGCGCTCGGGGTGGGGTCTCCTTCTTTTTGTGCATGGGCCGGGGGGGGGGGGGGGGGCCCCCCCCCCCCCGCGACCGCAGGCTGGGGAGCCGATCACTTCGAGAGAGTCTTGCGCGCGAACGACGCGTCGTACGGCATGACGCGTAGCTTGCATGCGCGGCGGGGCATGGCCCCGCCCTCCAAATGGCCGCGCGTCGTCGCAGGCCAGCGTGACGGCGAATCGTCGGCGAGTCACTCCGCGAGGTACGACTTCAGCAGGTCGACCTGCTCGACGCTGCCGAGATAGACCGGCGTGCGCTGGTGCAGCCTCTTGGGCTGGAGCGAGAGCGTCCGCTGCGTTCCCGAGCTGAACGCGAGACCGCCGGCCTGCTCGACGAGCATCGCCATCGGGTTCGCCTCGTAGAGCAGCCGCAGCTTCCCCTCGGGATTCTTGCGGGTCGGCGGGTAGAGGAAGATGCCGCCGGTGAGCAGCGTGCGGTGGACGTCGGCGACCATCGAGCCGATGTAGCGGCTCGAGTAGCCCTCGGCGTGGCAGTTCTGCAGGAACGCCTGGTAGCCCGCGGGGAACGTCGCGAAGTACGCCTCGTTCACCGAGTACACCTTGTTCGAGCGGGGAATCCGCACGTTCGGCTCGACGAGCAGGAACGAGCCGACCGAGTGGTCGAGGACGAACATCGCGACGCCCCGGCCGGTCGTGAGCACGAAGATCGTGCTCGATCCGTAGAGGATGTAGCCCGCGGCGACCTGCGTCGTCCCGGGCTGGCAGACGCTCTCTTCCGCGCCGGGAATGTTCGGGTCGTTCCGCAGGATCGAGAAGATCGTTCCCACGCCGACGCCGACGTCGAGATTGCTCGAGCCGTCGAGCGGGTCGAACAGCACGCAGTACTTCCCGCCCTCCGAGCCGCGCCGCACGATGGTCGGCTGCTCGTCCTCCTCGCTCGCGACGACCGCGACGTTGGCGCGGCTGCCGAGGCAGCGGTTCAGGATCGAGTTCGCGATCACGTCGAGCCGCTGCTGCTGCTCGCCCTGCACGTTGCTCGTGCCCATCGCCCCGAGGACGTCCTGCAGGCGGGCGTGGCGGACCTTGTTCGCGATCGCCTTCCCGGCGAGCGAGATCGCCGAGATGATCCAGCTGAACTCGCCGGTCGCCCCCGGGTACCGGGCCTCCTCGGCCAGGATGAAGCTCTGGAGGCTCATGAGGTTGTCGGAGGGCTCGAACGAGTTCGGCATGACGTGGCTCCCGGGGAGGGCGAACGGATATGATCCCCGCCCCCGTCCGCGATCGGACGGGCGGACACCGTTCCTTCACCGAAATCACCCGAGAAACGCCCGGAGCCCCGCATGTCGACCGCGTCGAAGCCCGTGATCCTCGCCGCCCGCCGCACCCCCGTCGGAAAGTTCGGGGGAGGCCTCGCCAAGGTGCCGGCCACGACCCTCGGCGGGATCGTCGCGAAGGCGGTCCTCGACGCGGTGCCGGGGTCGCGCGAGAAGGTCGACGAGTGCATCATGGGCTGCGTCCTGCAGGCCGGCCTCGGCCAGAACCCGGCCCGGCAGGTCGGGCTTGCCGCCGGGCTGCCCGAGACGCTCAACGCCGTCACCGTGAACAAGGTCTGCGGCTCGGGCCTGCAGGCGGTCATGCAGGCGGCGACGGCGATCCGCGCCGGCGAGGCCCACGTCGTGCTGGCCGGCGGCATCGAGAACATGGACCTCGCCCCCCACTTCGTGGCGGCCCGCGCGGGCATCCGCTACGGCGAGGCGAAGCTCGTCGACCACATGCAGTTCGACGGCCTGACCTGCGCGTTCGAGAAGTGGCCGATGGGCAACGCCGCCGACCACATCGCCCAGAAGCACGGCATCAGCCGAGCCGAGCAGGACCGCTTCTCGGCCCAGAGCCACCAGCGGGCCGCGAAGGCGACCGCCGAGGGCCACTTCAAGGCCGAGATCGTGCCGATCTCCGCCGAGGCTGCGATGCAGAAGGTCAGCGTCGAGGCCGACGAGGGCTTCCGCGCCGACTCGACCCCGGAGTCGCTCGCCAAGCTGCGGGCGGCGTTCGCGAAGGAAGGATCGGTCACCGCGGGCAACGCAAGCCAGATCTCGGACGGCGCCGCCGCGGTGCTCGTCGCGAGCGAGGCGGCGGCCGCCGCCCTCGGTGCCAAGCCGCTCGCCCGCATCATCGACCAGAACACGGTCGGCGTGGCCCCGAAGGAACTCTTCATCGCCCCCGCGGTCGGCATCAAGGCCCTCCTCGAGCGGAACAAGCTGACCGTGGCCGACATCGACCTCTTCGAGATCAACGAGGCGTTCGCGGCCCAGGTGCTGGCCGACATCAAGGAGCTCGGCGTCCCCGAGTCGAAGCTGAACGTCTCGGGCGGCGGCATCGCCCTCGGTCACCCGATCGGGGCGAGCGGCGCCCGCGTGCTCGTGACGCTCGTCCACTCCCTGCACCGGACCGGCGGCAAGCGAGGCGTCTGCTCGCTCTGCCTCGGCGGCGGCAACGCGGTGAGCATGCTCATCGAGCGGTGCTGAGCGGAGTGACGGTAAACGAGACGGTCGTCACGTTCAACCGTCGCATGCGCCCCGCGCGGAACGACGGGGCCATGCCCCGTCGCGGAAGGAAGCCGCGGCGAGGAATCACCACGCATCGCCGCCTGAGCACTCAGTCCACCCGGGAATCCCGACGAGGCATGGCCTCGTCGTTCCGGGCCCCGGCGCGAAGCGGCCGTGCCGTTGCCCGAGCCCGCGTCCACCAGCTCACCACGCCCAAGGTCACGAACCCGAGCGGGATCGTCACCAGCCCCGGCTGCGTGAACGGAACCCACGCGAGTTCCGCCGCTTCCGCGGCCGGGAAACCGTAGACCTTCTCGATCGTTTCCGCGCTCGACAGGACCCACGCGAGGCTCGACACCAGCCCGACCAGCGACGCGGCGACCACGCCCGCCTTGGTCGTGCCCTTCCAGAAGAGCACGCCGACCAGCGACGGCAGGTTCGCGCTCGCCGCGATGTTGAACGCCCAGCCGACGAGGAACGTGACGTTCATCCGCTCGAACAGGATGCCGAGGACCATCGCCCCGCATCCGAGCCCGACCGCGGCGACCCGGCCCCACCGCACCTGCGAGCGGTCGTCGCGGGCGACGCCGAACGCGTTCGCGAGCAGGTCATGCGCCACCGCCCCCGCCCCGGCCATGAGCAGGCCGCTCACCGTGCCGAGCACCGTGGTGAACGCGATCGCCGAGATTGCCGCGAAGAGCGTGGGCGAGAAGCTGCGGGCGAGCAGCGGCGCCGCCATGTTCGAGTCGGTCGGGTCGAGGGCGCCGCTCGTCATCGCGCCGAGGCCGAGGTAAAGCGTCAGCACGTAGAAGAGTCCGATCGTCGCGATGCCGACCACGGTGCTCTTCCGGGCCGACCGCGCGTCGGGCACGGTGTAGTAGCGGATCAGGATGTGCGGGAGGCTCGCGGTACCGAGGAAGAGGGCGAGCATGAGCGAGAGGAAGTCGAGCCGCTTCACCGTCTCGTCGGCGCGGATCCCCTTGAAGGTCGGGCTGCCGCCCGGCAGCAGCAGGCTGTCGCCCGGCGTGGCGACCGCGGTGAACGTCGTGACCTTCGTGCCGTCGGCCTCGACCGAATCGGACTTCCTCCACGTCGTGATCTCGCTGCGCGAGAACGTCTCGAGGAACGCGATCGGCCCGAGCGATCCGGTCGGGCCCGTCGCACCGTCGGGCAGGCTGGCCACCGAGCCGAAACCGGTACCGAACCGCTTCCGCAGCTCGGTATCGAGCTGGCGATCGGCCGCGAGCGGCTCGCCGTCGACGAGTCGCGTGCCGTCGGGGCGGACGCTCAGCGTCACCGTCGTGCCGGGAATCCCGCGGCCGACCGCGTCGAGCGGAACGTCGAGGCCGCGCCCGAGTATCAGCCCGACCAGCACCGTGCAGAAGACGACGAGCAGTCCGCCCTTCACGAACTGCACCCAGGTCGTCGAGACCATGCCCGCGGTCGTCACGATGAACGTGACCGTGCCGCCGACCATCAGCACGCCCGCCCAATGCGGCACGCCGAGCAGCGGCTTCACGAGGGCCCCCGCCCCGACCATCTGCGGGATGAGGTAGAAGACGCTCACCACCAGCGTCGAGGTCGCGGCGGCGATGCGGATGCCGCGGCTTCCGAAACGGGCGTCCAGCGCATCCGCGAACGTGTACTTCCCGAGCCGCTTCACCGGCTCGGCGACGACGAACAGGGCGACGATCCAGCCCGCGAGGTATCCGATCGAGTAGAGGAACCCGTCGTACCCGAAGAACGCGATCATCCCGCAGATCCCGAGGAAGCTCGCGGCCGAGAGGTAGTCGCCCGCGAACGCGACGCCGTTCACGAACCAGCCGATCTGCCCATGGGCGGCGAAGTACCCCCCCGCCGACTTCGCGCTGCGCCCGAGCCGTGCCGACAGCACGAGCGTGGCCGCGACGAGGGCCACGAAGATCACCACCGCCAGCGGGTCGGTCGCGTGGATCACGGCTTCGCCCCCCGGCCCCCGACCAGCGCCGCCGCGGCGAGGACGATCGCGAGGGCGATGAGCCCGACCCCCCAAGCCACCGCGAGATTCACCCCGCCGACGACCGGCCGGGCGAGCCAGTCGAGGCGGAACGCCGCGACGGCCATGAAGCCGCCGTAGGCGAGGCAGTAGACGGCGAACAGGGCAAGATCCCGCGGGGCGACGCGGCGGTCCGCGTCCGGGGCGTGCGGATCGGGCATGGCCGCACGATACGGGCAAACGGGGCGGCGCCGGGCACTACATTTCCGTCGCCATGAAGATCCTCATCCTCGGCGGTACGGCGTTCCTCGGTCCCGAACTGGTCGCGGCGTTCCGGGCGAAGGGCGG
>JBEIUL010000190.1:0-5324 GCA_040374395.1 Phycisphaeraceae bacterium | reverse complement strand
CGATCGAGCGAGTCAACCTCGGCAGCGTGCGCCGCCAGTCGTTCGAGACGCTCTCGAAGGGCTACAAGCGCCGCACCGGCCTCGCCCAGGCAATCCTGCATGACCCGCCGATCCTCGTCCTCGACGAGCCGACCGACGGCCTCGACCCGAACCAGAAGCACGAGGTGCGGCAGCTCATCCGCGAGCTCGGCGGCGAGCGGGCGGTGGTGCTCTCGACGCACATCCTCGAGGAGGTCGAGGCGGTCTGCACGCGGGCGGTCATCATCAATCGCGGCGAGATCAAGTTCGACGGCACGCCCGCCGAGCTCGACGCCCGCGTGCCGGCCGGGGTGACCCGCAACCGACTCGACCACGCGTTCCGCACGCTCACCACCAGCGACGTGCCTGAGACCGCCGGGTCCGCCGGGCGGAAGGGGGCGGCATGAACGCCCTCGCCCGCATCGGTCCGGTCTTCCGCCGCGAGCTGCGCTCGTACTTCGCGACGCCGCTCGCCGCGGTCTTCCTCGTGACGTTCCTCTTCCTCGCGGGGCTGTTCACCTTCAACCTCGGAGGGCTCTACGAACGCGGCCAGGCGGATCTCCGGCCGCTGCTCTCGGCGCTGCCGTGGCTCTACCTCTTCCTGGTGCCCGCGGTCTCGATGCGGCTCTGGGCCGAGGAGCGCCGCACCGGCACCGTCGAGTTGCTCGTGACGCTGCCGACCACGCTGTTCGACCTCGTGGTCGGGAAGTTCCTCGCCGCGTGGCTGTTCCTCGCCATCGCGACGGCGCTGACCGCCCCGATCTGGATCACCGTCGCGTGGCTCGGTGACCCCGATCATGGGGCGATTCTCGTCGGGTACATCGCGGCGGTCCTGCTCGGCGGAGCGTTCCTCGCGGTGGGGGCTTGCCTCTCGGCCCTCACCAAGAACCAGGTGATCGCGTTCGTGCTCTGCGCGGTCGCGTGCTTCCTGCTGCTGCTCGCGGGCCTTCCGCCGGTGCTCGACTACCTGCGGAACGCGGCCCCGGACGGCGTGGTCGAGGCGGTGGCGCAGATGAGCGCCCTCTCCCACTACGAGTCGCTCGTGCGCGGCGTGCTCGACGGCCGCGACGCGCTCTACTTCGTCAGCATCATGATCGCGGCCCTGCTGCTCAACGGGCTCGTGATCGACTGGAAGAAGGCGGACTGACATGGCCGAGACCACCGGACGGACCGGGCCGCGCGGCACGACCCGCGGCGACAAGCGGCGGACGGCGCTCCTCGGGGCGATCGTGCTGCTCGTGGCCCTCGTGGCCTTCAACACCGTGAGCGTCTTCACGCTCGGCTGGCTGCGGGCCGACCTCACGCAGGAGGGGCTCTACACTATCTCGCCGGGCGTGCTCGACACCGTGCGGTCGCTCGACGAGCCGGTGCGGCTCGACCTCTACTGGACCGCGAAGACCGGGGCCGACGCGCCGCAGGTGCGGGCCCACGCCCAGCGGGTCCGCGAGTTCCTCGACGAGCTCGCGGCGGTCTCGGGTGGCAAGGTCATCCTGAGCGTGATCGATCCCGAGCCGTTCTCCGAGGCGGAAGACGCGGCCCGTGCCGCGGGCGTCGCGGCTCTTTCGGTCGACGGCGCCGGCCGCACCATCAGCCTGGGCCTCGTGGTGCGGGGCTCGACCGATGCGAGCGAGACCATCCCGTACCTCTCGCCCGAGCAGGAGCCGTTCCTCGAGTACGAGGTCGCCCGTCGCATCCTCGCCGTCGGCCGTGGCGGCAAGGCGAAGGTCGCGGTGCTCAACACGATCGAGCCCGCGTTCGACCCGCAGAACCCGATGCAGCCGTCGGGGCCGCCGGTGCTCATGCAGCAGCTCGGGCTGCTGTTCGAGGTGCTCCCGATGGCGAAGGACGCGACCGAGGTGCCGAAGGACGCGACGGCGCTGGTGCTGGTCCAGCCTCGCGAGCTCTCCGACGTGACGCTTCGCGCGATCGACGGATGGGCCGTCGCCGGCAAGCCGCTCGTGGTCTTCGCCGACCCGTGGGCCGAGACCGACCCGTCGGCGCGGTCGCAGGGCTTCGGCGACACCGGCGCGGGCTCGACCTACGACCTCGGCCCGCTGCTCGGCGCGTGGGGCGTCGACATTCCCAAGGAGTTCGTGGTCGGCGACCGCGACTTCGCGACCCGCATCCGGACCCGCACCCAGGGCGGCCAGGTCATCGAGCTGAACTACCTGCCGTGGCTCAGCCTGCGGAAGCCGGCGTTCAGCGGGACCGACCCGACCACCGCGGCGCTCGCCCAGCTCAACCTCATGAGCTGCGGCGAGATCAAGAAGGCCGAGGGCGGCACGACCACGGTTGATCCGCTCATCGAGAGCAGCGAGCAGTCGCAACTCATCCAGACGCTCAAGCTCGGTTTCTTCGGCGACCCCGACCGGCTCGTGAAGGACTTCAAGCCCGACGGCACCCGCAAGCCGTTCGCGGCCCGCGTCCGCGGCCCGATCACGAGCCCCTATCCCCCGGAGGGCGGCGAGGCCGCGAAGGGCGAGCTCAACCTCATCCTCGTCGCCGATGCCGACCTCTTCGATGACCAGACCTGGCTCATGCCCGAGCAGGTCGCCGGCCAGTCGCTCGGCTACCGGCCGATCGCCGACAACGGGGCGTTCGTGGTGAGCGCGGTCGAGGCGGCGACCGGGGCCGAGGCCCTTTCGAAGCTTCGTACCCGCGGGCAATACCGCCGTCCCTTCGATCGCGTCGAGGCGATCCGCAAGGAAGCCGAGGCGAATTACCTCACCGAGGAGCAGCGGCTGCAGGACGAGGTGCAGAAGACCGAGCTGCGCATCGGCGAGCTGCAGCGGCAGAAGGTCGGCGAGGGCGTGAACGCCCTCATCCTCACGCCCGAGCAGCAGGACGAGATCGCCAAGCTCGAGGAGACCGCCCGCGACGCCCGCAAGAAGCTGCGCGACGTGCAGCACAGCCTCGGCCGCGACATCGAGCGGCTCGGCAAGCGGCTCATGATCGTGAACGTCGTGGGCTGGCCGCTCGTCGTCGCCGCCCTCGGCACGCTGTGGTACCTCGCCCGCTCGAACCGCCAGCGGACTCCGGTGGCCGCGACCCCGAAGGGAGCCTCGCGATGAATCGAACCGTCGTGTACGGCGGCGTCGCGGCCGTGGGTCTGGTCGCGCTTTCCATCTACTTCACTCGCCCGCCGTCCGATCCCTCGTCGCTCGCGGAGGCCGGCGACGCCGCGTTCCCCGAGATCGTGGCCGTCGCCAACGACATCGAGCGGATCGAGTTCGAAGGGCAATCGAGCGCGATCCGGCTGCAGCGGCTGGCCGCCGGCGCGGGCGGCGAGCCGACGTGGATCGTCGAGACCTCGGGCGGCTATCCCGCCCGCTTCGACGCGGTGAAGGGTTTCCTCGCGGGCCTCTCGGGCCTGAAGATCGACCAGCCCACCACCGCCAAGCCCGAGCGCTTCGGCGAGATCGGCCTCGCGTGGCCCGACCCCGACAGCAAGGCCCGCAAGGCGAAGCTCGTGGCGAAGGACGGTACGGTGCACGAGATCATCCTCGGCAACGAGCGGGCGAATCCCCGTTCTCAGTACGTCCGCCGCCTCACCGAGAACCAGACCTGGCGGGTGCGCGGCTCGATCGTCGCCGACCTCGAGCCCAACCGCTGGTTCGACGCCGAACTCATCACGCTGCCGACCGACGAGACGACCGGGGCGACCGTCGACGGTCTGACCGTCCGCAAGGGCGAAGGCCTCGCCGACTGGACCCACTCGCTCGCCGAAGGCACGACCGGCTGGGACGACGCGTCGATCGCGAGCGCGAAGGGCACGCTGCCGTCGTACCTCTCGCGCCTCGAGTTCGAGGACGTCCGTCCGCTCGAGTCGGTCGACGGCCAGGTGACTTGGGACGGCGTCGAGCGCGAGGCCGGGTTCGACACCGTGCGCGGCACGGTGAAGATCGGCCTGCGCGAGGGCCCGGAAGGCACGTGGATGCGCCTCCGCACCGTCGCCAAGCCCGATGCGCCGTCGGCCGCCGAGATCAACGCCAAGCGCAAGTACCCGGGCGACCCGTTCGTCCCCGACTGGAACGAGTTCAACGCCAAGGTCTCGACGTGGGAGTTCCTGATGCCGGAGTGGAAGGTGAACGCGTTGGCCGGGGCGCGGAAGCCAGAGGCGGTGCCGGCCGAGCCGGACGCCGGCGGGTTCCAGATTCCGATCGCGCCGCCGGAGGCGCAGGGCGAGTCCGGCAAGTGAGCGAGGCCGGCCCGGAACGACGTGGCCATGCCTCGTCGCTGATGAACGCCGCTGCCTGTCACGGATTGGGCCCGCGATGAATGCCGTCCTCGTTCCGCGTCGGTCGCCGACCGACGCCCCCAGTGCCGCCTCGCGCGCTCAGCTTCGTGCCGGTCACTGAGGTGGGCGGTCCGCGACCGCCCCGGATGAACGCTGGCGTCTTTCGCGGGTCGGTCGCGCGGTGAACGCTTGCTGACTTCCGCGTCGGTCGCCGACCGACGCCCCCAGTGCCGCCTCGCGCTCAGCGCCGTGCCGGTCACGGGGGTGGGCGGTCCGCGACCGCCCCTCGATGAACGTCTCGGCCGTACCTCGCCCGTCGCCCGGAACGACGAGGCCATGCCTCGTCGTGGCTGGACACGAACGCCGTTCGCAGCCCAGGCTAGGAGGCCATGCCCCGCCCTCCGGCCAGTTCACGAGGACATGGCGGCAGGCATCGTGCGTCACGATTCCGTCGGCCGCATCCACCGTCGCGCCAGGTTGAACCCGGGCGCCGCCATCAGGGTAGTGACGACGGCCATGAGCACCATGATGGTGAAGAGCGTGGGCGTGATGAGCCCGGCCGCGAGGGCGATATTGAGCAGGATGAGCTCCATCAGTCCGCGGGCGTTCATGAGCGACGCGATGATCAGCGAATCACCGCGGCTCGAGCCGGTGACGCGGGCCGCGGTGTAGCAGGCCCCGAGCTTCCCGCCGATCGAGGCGAGGATGATGAGCCCGGTCACCATCCACAGGAACGGCGAGTCGACGAGGCCGATCCGGGTATTCAGCCCCGAATAGGTGAAGAAGACCGGCAGCAGGAACGCGCTGGCGAACGGCCCCACGCGCTCGACCGTCCGCTCGGCCAGCCCGCACCGCGGGACCGCCATGCCGAAGATGAACGCCCCGAAGACCGAGTAGAGGCCGATCGCGTCGGTGAACCAGGCCCCCGCGGCAAGGAAGAGGGCGATCATGCCGAGGGTCGTCCGCTCCTCGGCGTGCCGGTGCATCCAACCCAGCAGGGGGCGGAACACCGCGCCGCACGTGATCGCGTACAGGACGCCACCGCCAAGGGCGAACGCGAAGAGCAGGG
>JBEIUL010000402.1:0-2752 GCA_040374395.1 Phycisphaeraceae bacterium | reverse complement strand
GGCTCGACCGGACCCTTGCCGCCGTCGACCGCGACCGCGCGGAGCTTGTCCTTGTTCTCCTCGAAGTACGCGACGCCGAAGAAGCCGATCGCGTTCTCGTCGCCGGCGACGCCGGTCACGAGGGTGTTGTCGTCCTCCGAGACGCTCATGTCGGAGCGGATCTTGCCTTCCTTGCCCGCGACGACCTCCTTGAAGTAGTCGAAGGTGCCGGAGTCGGTACCCGGCGAATAGACCTTGATCGGGCGGTCGGGCCACGACGGGTTCACGTCCTTCCAGGTCTTCGCGGCGCTCGAGGCGAGGTAGATCTTCTTGATGTCCTCGACCGTCATCGAGGTCGCCCAGGTGTTCTTCGGGTTCACCACGATGGTCAGGCCGTCGAAGGCCACGGGCAGCTCGATGAACTCGATCTTGCCCTTGGCTGCGGCGTCGACCTCGGTCTTCTTGATCGGGCGCGACGCGTCGGAGATGTCGATCTCGCCGACCGCGAAGCGCTTGAAGCCGCCGCCGGTCCCCGAGAGGCCGACGGTGACGCGGATCTTCGGGGCGGCCTCGCGGAACTCCTCGGCGACGGCCTCGGTGATCGGGTAGACCGTCGACGAGCCGTCGATGCGGATGGCGCCCTTGACGGTCTTGAGGTTGGCGGACTCCTGGGCGACGGCGACGGTCGCGACGGCGGCGGTCAGCAAGGTGGCGAGGCGGCGGACGGAGGTCCTGACGTGGTTCATGGTTTCCTCGGGAAGGGGGTTCCGGTCACGGGAAGGCGGAATCGTGAACATGAAGCGTTAAGAAAGCGTTCGCTGCATGTTCATTTCCGGTGCCCCGGCGGGAGTTCCGGCGGGGCCGCCGACCGGGAACCGGATCCGGAACTCGCTGCCGGCGCCGAGGGTCGACGAGACCTCGACGGTGCCGCCGTGGACGGCGGCGATGTGCTTGACGATCGCGAGGCCGAGGCCCGTGCCGCCGTCGGCCCGGGCCCGGGCCTTGTCGACCCGGTAGAAGCGTTCGAAGATCCGGGGAAGGTGCTTGGGGGCGATCCCGGGCCCGCGGTCGCGGACGGCGATCGTCACGTGCGACCCGTCGCGGTCCGCCGAGAGCTCGACCGGTTTACCCTCGCCGCCGTAGCGGATCGCGTTGCTCACGAGGTTGAAGAGGGCCTGCTCGGCGAGGACGCGGTTGACGCGGACCGCGAGGCCTGGCCGGGCGTTCCGGCACAGCTCGACGCGGCGGGCCTCGGCGACCGGGGAGACCTGCTCGAGCACCGTGGCGAGGAGTTCCTCGACGGGGACCGTCTCGAAATCGAGGGGCCCGCGCGGGTCCTCGCCGCCCGCGGCCTCCGCCGCGTCGAGCGACGCGAGCCGCAGCAGGTCCTCGACAAGGTCCGCGAGGCGGGCGCTGTTCCGGCGGATCGTCTCGAGGAACTTGCGGGTCGTCGCGGGATCGTCGCCGTCGAGGTCGAGCAACGTCTCGACGTAGCCCTTGATCGCGGTGATCGGCGTGCGGAGCTCGTGGCTGACGTTGGCGACGAAGTCGGTGCGGAGGTCCTCGAGCCGCTTGAGGCGGGTGATGTCGTCGAGCGAGACGAGCAGGCCGACCGGGCGTCCGTCGCCGTCGCGCAGCGGACAGGCGACCAGCCGCACCGACGCCCGCGAGCCGCCGTCGGCCGCCGAGAGCGAGACCTCGCTGGCCGATTCGGTCCCGCCCGACAGCGAGCGGGCGATGAAGGCGTGCAGTTCCGGCTGGCGGGCCACCTCCTCGACCAGGCGGCCGCGGGCGGTGCCGGCGGTGACGCCGAGGATCCGCTCGGCCGCGGGGTTCAGCTCGAGGATCCGGTGCTGCCGGTCGAGGGCGAGGATGCCGCGGTCGGTCGAGCGGAAGATCGAGTCGAGCTGCTCGATGCGGGTCGCGAGCTCGCGGCGATCACCCTCGAGGCGACGGGCCGAACGGAGCGAGGCGCTCGCGATCGGCGACAGCGGTTCCGAGACCGCGGTGAACGTTCCCTCGCGGGACCGCGGATCGCCGAGGCGATCGACCGACTCGGCGAGGAGTTTCGACTCGCGGCGCACCCGGCGGAGGGCGACGACCCGACCGAAGAGGAACGCGGCCGGCAGGCCCAGGGCGACAACCCACCAGCCGCCGTCCGGGGGACTCATCCGTTCCCGCCTCCGGTGCCGAACCGGTACCCGACGCCGCGCACGGTCTCGAGCATCGGACCGAGGTCGCCGAGCTTGCGGCGGAGGGCCGTCATGTGCACGTCGACGGTCCGGCTGGAGAGGACGGTGTGCTTGCCGTGGACCGACGCGATGATCTGGTCGCGGGTGCGGACGAAGCCCGGCCGCGTCGCGAGGTAGCGGAGGATGCCGAACTCGGTCAGGGTCAGGTCGATCGTCTCGCCGTCGACGGTGACCACGTGCCGCTCGGGATCGATGAGGAGCTTCCCGTCGGCGAGCATGATGCGGGCGTCGGCCGGCGGTGGGGCCTCTTCCTCGCGCCGGCGGAGGATGTTCTTCAGCCGGGCCATGAGGATCTTCGGGCTGAAGGGCTTCGTCACGTAGTCGTCGGCCCCGAGCTCGATGCCGCTCACGATGTCGGCCTCCTCGCCCTTCGCGCTCACGATCATGATCGGGATGGTGCGGGTGTCGTCGGACTGCTTGAGCTTGCGGCAGACGTCGAGCCCGCCGAGATCAGGCAGCATCAGGTCGAGCACCACGAGGTCGGGCTTCTGCCGGCGGATCAGGTCGAGGGCGAGGCGGCC
>JBEIUL010000039.1:0-11180 GCA_040374395.1 Phycisphaeraceae bacterium | reverse complement strand
GAAGATCATGAAGGTGACCAGCGAGGGCATCGTCAGGCCGAGCAGGGTGGCGTCGCCGCCGAACGAGGCGAACGATGGCCAGACGGCCACCAGGAAGGTGCGCATCGCCTCGCCGCCGATGTAGGTCTGGATCCCGAACCAGCCGCAGGCGACGAGCGCCCGCAGGATCGCGGGCACGTTCGCCCCGACCGTGCCGAAGCTCGCCCGGGCCAGCACCGGGAACGGGATGCCGTACTTCGTGCCGGGGTGGGCGTTCAGCAGGATCGGTACCAGCACGATGAGGTTCCCGAGGCCGATGGTGAGCAGCGCCTGCCACCAGTTCATGCCCTGCGCGACCAGCCCGCCGGCGAGCAGGTAGGTCGGGATGCAGTGGGCCATCGAGATCCACAACGCCGCGAAGTTGTACGTCGTCCACGTACGCCGCTCGGGCGGCACCGGGGCTAGGTCGGCGTTCAGCAGGCGGCTCGAGGCGAGGTCGGGCGGCAGGTGATCGAGGGAACCGTGGCTCTGCATGCGGGGTCTCCGGCTCGATTGTCGGCGTTTCCCGGGCATTCCCGCCCGTTTCCAGCCATCGCCGGACTTCAGGTCCCGAAATCCTCGCGGGTCAGGCGGTCGTCGCCGTTCCGGTCGAGTCGGTCGACCTGGGGCTGCAGCCGCTGCGGCACCTCCGACCGCTCGATCGCCCCGTCGCCGTCGCGGTCGAATCGATTCCGCAGCGATTCGAAGTCGAGCCGCGATCCCGCCGCGTCGGGCAGCACGTCCGGACGGGCGGGATCGTCTTCGACCAGCACGTACTCGAAGTACCCGAGCATCATCTCGTCGAAGGTCTGCTGGCCCCAGCGGACGGTGCGGTTCGGATCGGGATTCGCCGGGTTCGCCGCGCTGTTGTCGTAGCGGGCGATTCCGGTGATCCGCGAGCCCTTCGGCAGATCGATCGGTTCGCGCAACGCGTACCGCAGCTGCCAGTTGAAGTCGTAGCGGGGGATCTCGAGCGGAACCGTCGTGGTGCCGTCCGGCCGCTCGATCTCGTAGCGGAAGGCCTTGCCGCGCACGTGCATGTGGGGCATGAACGAGAGCACCCGCACGTCGAACGGAACGTCGACGCTCGCCTCCGAGCGGTGGTCCGAAGCCCCGGGCGGGATCGCCAGCCGCCGGTCGGCGACCGACGCGGTGCGCACGACGTGCTTCGGGGGCGCGTCGGTAAAACGGAAGCCGATCCGCATGCGGTCCTCGGTCGCCTTGCCGTTCGGCGTGTAGTGGACCTGGAAGACGAGCGTCGCGCCCTTCGGAAGCTTCTTCGCGTAGCCGTCGGGATAGGTCACCCACGAGTTTCCCGGCACGTACGCCGCGAAGAAGCCGCGGCCGTCCTCACGCGAGAATCGCTCCCGCAGCCGGGCCTCGCCCGCCTTCGCGACGAACACCAGCACGTGGTGCACGACCGCGGGAGCGGTCGGGCGGATCTCGACGCTGCGGATCCAGCGATCTTCGGGCTGGTCGGTTTCGATCGATACGACTCGGTACGGCATGGTCCCCTCGGCGGGGATGCGGATCGACTCGTCAAGCTCGTAGGTCGCGTCGGGCGCGCCGATCGACCAGCCCGACGCGTCGAAGGTCGGCGGCTTTGGAAGGTCGGCGTCGTCGCCGCGGGGCTTGCCGGCCTCGACCCAGCGGGCGATCGTCTCGCGTTCGGCCTTGGCGAGCGACGCGTCGTTCAGCCAAGGGCTCGGGCCGTCGCCGTGCGGCGCCGCGAACCACGGCGGCATCGAGCCGTCCTCGGTCACGGCCCGGACCATCGCGGCCCGCCGGGAGAGGTCCTCGTAGGTCGCGAGCGGGAACGGCCCGACCCCGCCGTCTCGATGGCATCCGAGGCAGCGGGCCTCGATGATCGGCGCGACGTCGCGGGCGTAGGTCGGGGCGGGAGGGTCGGCCGCGAGGATGGCGAGGGCGAGGGGAAGCATCCGGGGCGTCGGGAACGAAGCGTATCTCGGTTGATTTCCCGATCGCGAGGCAATTCTCCGGTCGGTTTCCGTCCGTCGGGCCCGATCGGTAGCATCCGTCCGATATGCCCACGACGCAGCACCCCGATCGCCGTTCCTTTCTCGCGTCGATGGGCCTCGCCGCCGCGTCGCCGTGGATCATCTCGTGCTCGGCCCGCGGGGGCCCTCGACCGGGCGACCCGCTGCGGCTGGCGATGATCGGCACCGCCAACCGGGCGTGGGACAACCTGCAGGAGATCCGGCACGAGCGCGTCGTCGCCCTGTGCGACGTCGACCGCGGGTTCCTCGACCGGGCGAAGGCCGAGTTTCCCGAGGCCCGCGGATTCGCCGACTTCCGCGAGCTCATCGCGAACGCCCGCGAGCTCGACCTCGACGGCGTCGTGGTCGCGACGCCCGACCACACCCACGCCCTCGCCTCGGCCCTCGCCCTGAAGGCCGGCCTGCCGGTCTACTGCGAGAAGCCGCTCGTGCACTCGCTCGACGAGGCGGCGCTGCTGCGGACGTTGGCCACGACGTCGAACGTCCCGACGCAGATGGGCACGCAGATCCACGCCACGCCGAACTACCGCCGGGTCGTCGAGGCGATCCGGGCCGGCGCCGTCGGCCGCGTGACCGCCGTCGACTGCTGGCAGCACAAGAGTTGGGGCGACGGGAAACTCACGCCCGGCGCGACGCCACCGCCCTCGCTCGATTGGGATCTTTGGCAGGGTCCGGTCCCGCGGACCGGATACATCGAGGGCATCCATCCGGCGAACTGGCGGCGCTACTGGTCCTACGGCACCGGCACGCTGGGCGACATGGGCTGCCACATCCTCGACCTGCCGGTCTGGGCGCTGGGCCTCGACGCCCACCGCGGCACGATGGAAGTGCAGGCCGACGGGCCGCCGCTCAATGCGGTCGGTGCGCCCGGCTGGCTCGAGGCGTCGTGGGCGATCGCACAGCCGGGCGGCGGCGATCCGCTCGTCCTCCGCTGGTTCGACGGCGGGCGGAAGCCCCCGTTCGTCGAGGAGGTCGGGGCGAAGGACCGCATCGACTACCACGGGCGATTCAGCGTCTGCTTCCAGGGCACCGAAGGCGCCCTCTTCGCGAACTACGACGAGATGCTGCTCTGGCCCGGAGCCCGCGCCGAGGCGTGGAAGGCGCCCGCGCCGACGATCGCCCCGAGCGCCGGCCACCACCGCGAATGGCTGGCGGCGATCCGCGCGGGGCAACCGACCGCGCCGCTCTGCCACTTCGGCTACGCGTCGCGCCTGACCGAGATCGTCCTGCTCGGCACCGTCGCGTACCGCGCCGGCCGCGCGATCACCGCCGATTTCGGCAAGCCCGAACTCGTCGCCGATGCCTCCCTTGCCGGCGTCCGCACCGGTCCCGTCGAGAAGGGCTGGGAACTGCCGACGGCGTGACGATCAGTCCGCCGGCGCGACCTCGATCAGCATCGCATCGTGCGGAGCGATCGGTCCGAACGTCGTCTCGCCCGACCTCGTGCCGAGATCATTTCCGCTCCACACGTCGCGCGCCTTCACCGCCCGATCGAACGTCACCTTCACGCTCCGCGCATCCCCGGACCAGTTGAGCAGCGCGTACCTGGCCGTCCCGTTTCCCAGCGGGATCCGTCCGACCTCGAGCCCCAGGTCGTCGAACCGCGCCGCGACTCCCGTCGGCCGCGACAGCATCCGCAGCGTCGGCGCCCGCCCCTCCGGCAGCCGCGAGAGATCATCGCCCGACAGCACCGCGCCCCCCGTCGCGTGGATCAACGTCGCGTGGAACCGCACCTCCGACTCGGGCAACCCGGTCAGCACCACCGCGTCGGGATCGTTCCACCAGAGCGTGCCGTTCTGCCAGCCGCGAAGCAGGTTCTCGCGACCGGTCGACGATACGCTCGACCACTCGCGCCCGATGTCGAGCGAGCTTCTGGAACCGTCGATCAGTCCCAGCGACGGCCACATCGGCTGATTGCAGCCGAGGAGGTACGCGTCGGCCCCGGCCCCGCGGCGGATCGCCTCCATGCCGCGACGGAATGCCTCGACCCTCGTCGCCTTCGGGTCGTGCCGCTTCCCGCCGTGCATCAGCCCCCAGAACGTGGCGTCGAGCTTGAAGTACCGCACGCCCCACTCGCGTCGCATCGTCGCGAAGAGTTCGGCCAGCCACGCCTGCGCCGCGGGGTCGCTGCCGTCGATCGCTGACCATGGCCCGAGCCGCCAGCCGCCGAACATCACGCGATCGGAGGGCAGCGGCGTCCCGTCGTCGCCCGCGATGAAGAGCTCCGGTCGCTCGCGCAGCAGCCGCGAATCGGGGCTCGCCACGAACGGCGCGACCCAGATCGCGGGCTCGCGGCCACCGGCCCGGATCTCGCGCAGGATCTCGCCGATCGGCCTCCCCCCGAAACCCGGCCCGGTCTCGAGCCAGTCGCCCATCGTCGGCTGGTAGCCGTCGTCGACCTGCACGAACTCGAGGTCGGGGAACGACGCCCGCATCGCCGCGAGGTTGTCGAGCACGTCCGTCGCGGTGACCCGCGGGCCGAAGCAGTACCACGAGCACCAGCCGGTCGGCGGCGAGGGCCACGGCGTGCGAGGGTGCACCTTCGCGATCTCGCGGGCCAGCTCCGCCAGCAGGTCGCCCCGCGACGGACCGCGGGCAAGCATGAGGTTCTCGAGGGACCACGTCTCGCCGGGCTCGATCGCGATGCCCTCGCCGTCGATCGTCGCCCGCAGCCGCGTCGCCGAGACGTCGAACGCCCCGATGAAGCGGCGACAGGTGGTGAACGCGACCAGTTCCTGCATCGCCCCGCGCGGCTCGAGCGTGAGCAGCGAGTAGACGCGGCGGAAGCCCTCCGGCTCGGGAAGCCGGTAGTGCGAGCGATCTGGATACGTACCGACGTCGACCGGCGCCGCAAGCGTTCCCGCGGTCTGGGCGAGCATCTGCAGGCCCTCGCCGTAGAAGGGCGTATCCGCCGCCAGCCCGTGCGCGAGGTCGAACAGCACGACTTCCCGAACCGCGACCGGCTCGGTGCCCGCGTTCCGCAGCGAGACCCAGGCGAGATCGCCGTCCCAGCGGATCGTCGCCTCGAGCGACGCCGACCTCGCCGGATCGACCGCGATCGCCACCGGTCTGGCCGTCCGGATTCTCTCCCCGAGGCCATCGGCCCGGGCCGACCATCCGCCTGCGAACACCAGCGCCGCCGCGAGAACCGCTCGGATCGTGACCATCGCCCAAGTCTAACGGTGGCCGTCACCCGCCCCAGATCGACCGTGCGACCGAGAGATAGAGCGGGATCCCGACCACCACGTTGAACGGGAAGGTGACCGCGAGCGCCAGCCCGACATACACCGACGGGTCGGCCTTCGGGATCGCGATCCGCGCCGCGGCCGGCACCGCGATGTAGCTCGCGCTCGCCGCGAGCACCGCAAGCAGCGTCGCGTCGCCCAAGCCGAGCCCGCCGATCCGCGCGAGCGCCAGCGCCACGCCCGCCGCGACCGGCGGCAGCACCAGGCCGAAGGCGACCAGCATCGGCCCGCGGCCGAGGAACCCCCTCATCCGCCGGGCCGCGAGCAGACCGAGGTCGAGCAGGAAAAAGACGAGCACGCCGTTGAAGAGATCCTTGCAGAGCGGCTTGAACGCCTCGAAGCCGCGCTCCTTCGTCACGAGCCCGATGACCAGGCTCCCGAGCAGCAGCAGCACCGGCCCATTCAGGAACGCCTCGTGCAGGATCATCCCCCAGCCGGGACCGGGCCGGCCGTCGTGACGCGCCAGGCTCGCGTCCTTCTCCTCCGCCTTCCGCAGCAGCACGATCGCCGCGACGATCGCCGGCGATTCCATGAGCGCCATCACCGCGACCATGTGTCCGCCGTAGTCGATGCCCGCCTGGTCGAGGTAGTTCGCCGCGGTCAGGAACGTCACCGCGCTCACCGACCCGTACGCCGCCGCGACCGCCGCCGCATCCGCCGCCCCGAGCCGGCGCCGCAGCACCGCGAACACCACGAATGGCATCGTCGCCGCGAGCCCGATGCCGATCGCCGCCGCGACGATCGCGTCGCGGTCGATGCCGCCCTGCGAGATCTTGAAGCCGCCGGTGAAGCCGATCGCCCAGAGGAGGTACAGCGACATCAGCTTGCTGACCGCCCGCGGGACCTTGAGGTCCGAGCCGACGAGGGCGGCGACCATGCCGAGGACGAAGAAGAGGACCGGCGGGCTGAGCGTCATCGCGGGCTCCGGAAAATCGGGCGGGAAATCCTACCGGATCCCGACCGACCTTGCGGCCGCGTCAGTTTTCGAACGCCGCGTCGGTGATCTCGAGGCCGCGATCGATGATTTCGAACGCCTCGGCCATTTCCGCCTCGTTGATGCAGAGCGGCGGGTTGCACATCACCATGCTCCACTGGAGCACGGTGAAGAGACCGTTCTCCTTCAGGAACTTGCCGAGCTGGGCCATCGCCGGGTGCGACCCCGCGTACGGCACCAGCCGCTCGCCCTTCGCGTTCTTCCGCAGCTCGATCGTGCCGAAGAGGCCGATCTGGCGGAACTCGCGCACCGAGCGGTGCCGCGTCGCCATCCGCTCCATGTGGCCGCGCATGACCTGGCCCATCCGGGCCGCATTCCCGATCATGTCCTCGTCGACCAGCACGTTCACCGCGGCCAGGGCGCTCGCGAGGCAGAGCGGATGGGCGTTGTAGGTCAGTCCGCCCCAGAAGACGTTCTCGCGGAAGTGGTTCGCGATGCGGTCGCTGAGGGCCATGACGCCAAGCGGCAGGTAGCTGCTCGTGAGGCCCTTCGCCATCGTGCAGATGTCGGGCACGATGCCCCCGTGCTCGAAGGCGAAGAGCTTGCCGGTGCGGCCGAAGCCGCACATGACCTCGTCGCAGACGAGCAGGATCCCGTACTTCTCGAGCAGGGCCTTCAGGCCCGGCAGGTATCCGGCCGGCGGCGGCAGGATGCCGTTCGTTCCCGTGACCGTCTCGATGAACATCGCGGCGATGTTCTTCGGGCCCTCGTACTGGATGATCTCCTCGAGGTACCGCAGGTTGTTCGCGACGATCTCGGCATCGCTCGTGCCGAAGCTGAACTCGTACGGTCGCGGGTCCATCACCCGAACCACGCCCGGCATGCCCGGCTCGGTCGGCCAGCGGCGGGGGGTCGCCGGTGAGCGAGATCGCCCCGTTCGTCGCCCCGTGGTAGCTGCGGTACCGCACGAGGATCTTGTGCCGGCCCGTGAACATCCGCACCGCCTTGATCGCGTTCTCGTTCGCCTCGGCGCCGCCGAGGGTGTAGAAGAAGGTGTTCAGGTCGCCCGGCACGAGCTCGGCCAGCCGCGTCGAAAGCCGGGCCCGGATCTCGGTCGCCATGCCGGGATACGCATACGCGAGCTTCGCCGCCTGCTCCTGGATCGCCGCGATCACCTTCGGGTGCCCGTGCCCGATGTTCACGCTCATGAGCTGGCTGTTGAAGTCGATCCACCGCTGGCCTTCGGGGCCGTACAGGTAGATGCCCTTCGCCCCCGCGATCGGCAGCGGGTCGACCTTGCCGGTCGCGCTCCACGAGAACAGGCTGTGCCGCAGGCAGGTGTCGATCATCTCCCGGCTGGACATCGAGGTCGCGTGCATCGGAATCTCCTGCGTTTCAGCTCATCCAGGTGCGATCGCGCTGCAGCGCCCACTTCACGGTCACCTTCCGCTGCCGGGTCCAGAACCGGTATCCGTCCCAGCCGGTGATGTTGCCGTGCCCGAAGCAGGAGTCATTCCAGCCGCCGAAGCCGAACGGCTCGCGGGGCACGGGCACGCCGACGTTCACGCCGCACATGCCTGCCTCGACGCGTGACATCACGCGACGGGCGATGTCGCCGCTGGAAGTGTAGATGCTGCTCGCGTTCCCGTACGGATTCGCGTTCTCGATCTCGAGGGCCCGCTCGATCGTCGGCACGCCGATCACGCTCAGCACCGGACCGAAGATCTCCTCGCAACCAGCGGGCATGTCGGGCGTGACGTTCTCGAGGATGGTGGGGCCGACCCAGAAGCCGCCCTCGTCGGCCTTCGCACTCCGGCCGTCGAGGGTGACCTTCGCGCCGGCCTTCTCGGCGGCGTTCACGTGGTTCACGATCTTCAGCCGCGCCGTCGCCGACGTGACCGGCCCGAGGTCCTTGCCGACCCGGATCCGCCCCGCCCGTTCGCGGATCGCGGTAAGAATCCGCTCGACGTCGCCGACCGCCAGCAGCACGCTCGCGGCCATGCACCGCTGGCCCGCGCAGCCCGTGAACGACGCGACCACGTTGTCGGCGGTGAGCTCGAGATCGGCGTCGGGCACCACGATCAGGTGGTTCTTCGCCCCGCCGAGGCAGAGGGCCCGCTTGCCTTCGGCGGCGGCCCGGGCGTAGACCGCGCGGGCCACCCGCGTGCTGCCCACGAAGCCGACCGCCGCGATGCCGGGATGGTCGGCGATCGCCTCGACGACCTCCTTGCCGCCCTGCACGACGTTGAACACGCCGTCGGGAAGGCCGCTGTCCTTGAGCATCTCCGCGAGCCGCATCGTCGAGAGCGGCACCCGCTCGCTCGGCTTCAGCACGAACGCGTTGCCGCCGGCGAGCGCCTGCGGAAGCATCCAGAGCGGGACCATGAGCGGGAAGTTGAACGGAACGATGCCGGCGACGACGCCGAGCGGGCGATCCTCGGTCTCGCAGGAAACGCCGCGGCTGACCTCGAGGGATTCTCCCGCCGCGAGATTCGGCAGCGAGCAGCCGTACTCAAGGCATTCGATCGACTTCTCGACCTCGGCCTTCGCCTCGGCGAAGACCTTCCCGTTCTCGTGCGAGATGAGCCACGCGAGCTCGTCGATCGCGGCCGCCATCCGCTCGCGCAGCCGGTACAGCACCTGGGCCCGCTCGCGGATCGGCCACTCGCCCCACGCGGGCGCCGCGGCCGCCGCGGCCTTCACCGCCGCGTCGACGTCGTCGGCCGCCCCGAGCAGAACCCGCGACATCGCCTTCCCGTGGCGGGGATTGATCACCTCCTGCGTCGCGGCCGACGAGAGCGGATTGCACCAGCGGCCGCCGATCCAGTGGCGGGCGGCGGGGAACGTGGCGAACGCGTCGCTCGTCGCGGTGAAGCGACCGACCGACTCGGGAACGGCGGGGGCGGTCATCAATGCACTCCGGTGCGGATCACGGGGTTCGGGGCGGTGACGGTGTTGCGGGTCGACTGGCTCAGCGAGGCCGCGGAATGGCAGGGGCGGTCGACGTGGCGGCCCCAGCCCTCGTGCGGCGTGAGCTTCCCGTCGCGCCAGAGGATCTTCCCGCGGCTCATCGTCACCGCGGCGGCTCCCGTGACGACCATCCCCTCGAAGATGCTGAAGTCGTTCCGCGAATGGTGGCTCGCCACGCCGAGCGTGCGCGTCGCCGCCGGATCCCACACCACGAGATCGGCATCGGATCCCGGGGCGATCGTCCCCTTCCGAGGATGGATGTTGAAGATCCTCGCCGCGTTCGTGCTGGTCGCCGCGACGAACTCGCCCGGCGTGATTCGGCCGGTCCGGACGCCGTGGTGCCAGAGGACGCACATCCGCTCCTCGAGACCGCCCGTGCCGTTGGGGATCTTGCGGAAATCCTCGCGGCCCATCGCCTTCTGCTGCGCGGTGAACGTGCAGTGGTCGGTGCCGATCACCTCGATCGTCCCGCCCTGCAAGCCGCCCCACAGGGCCTTCTGGTGTTCTCGCGACCGGAACGGCGGGCTCATCACGTGGCCCGCGGCCTTCCGCCAGTCCGGGTCGCGGTACGCCGAGTCGTCGATCACGAGATGCTGCACGAGCGACTCGCCGAATACGCGGTGCCCCGCGAGTTTCGCCCGCGCGATCGCCTCCATCGCCGGGACACAGCTGGTGTGCACCACGTACAGGGGCACGCCGACCGCCGCCGCGATCTGGCACGCCCGGTTCGCCGCCTCGCCCTCGACCTCGGGCGGCCGCGAGAGCGGATGCCCCTCGGGCCCGTGGATGCCCCGGTCGAAGATCGACTGCTGCATCCGGAAGACGAGGTCGCCGTTCTCGGCGTGCACGAGGCAGATCGCCCCGAGGTCGCGGGCGTGCTCGAAGCTCGCGATCAGGGTCGCGTCGTCGACCATGATCGCGTTCTTGTACGCCATGAAGTGCTTGAAGCTGTTGACGCCGTGCTCGCGGCAGAGCGTCGCCATGTCGTCCTTCACGGCGTCGCCCCACCAGGTCACGGCGACGTGGAACGAGTAGTCGGCGGTCGCCTTCGCGGCCCGGCCGCGCCAGGTGCGGTACGCGTCGACCAGCCGCTCGCCCGGGGCGGGAATCACGAAGTCGATGATCATCGTGGTGCCGCCGGCGGCGGCGCACGCGGTGCCCGACAGGAAGTCGTCGACCGACACCGTGCCCATGAACGGCAGTTCCATGTGGACGTGCGGGTCGATCCCGCCCGGCATCACGTACGCACCGCCCGCGTCGATGCGGGTCGTGCCCGCCGGCACGTCGAGCCCGGTCCCGACCGCCGCGACCGTCTCGCCGGCGACCAGCACGTCGGCCCGCCGCTCGCCCTCGGCCGTCACCACCGTCCCGCCTGCGATGAGCGTGTGCAGCGTGTTCATGGCTTCCTCACGATCAAGGCTTCACGATCTCGCCGTACGCCTCGGGCCGCCGGTCGCGGTAGAACTGCCAGGTCGACCGCACCGCGTCGATCATCGACAGGTCGAGGTCGGCCACGAGCAGCTCGTCGCGGTCCTCGCTCGCCTGCGCGACCGTCTCGCCGCGGGGGTTCACGAAGTAGCTCGAACCGTAGAACTTCCCGATGTTCCACGGGGCCTCGGTTCCCACGCGATTGATGCAGCCCATGAAGTACCCGTTCGCGACGGCGTGCGCCGGCTGCTCGATCTTCCAGAGGTACTGCGACAGCCCGGCGACCGTCGCCGACGGGTTGAAGACGATCTCCGCCCCGTTCAGGCCGAGGCAGCGGGCACCTTCGGGGAAATGCCGGTCGTAGCAGATGTAGACGCCGATCGTCGCGTAGCGGGTCTTGAACACCGGATACCCGAGGTTCCCCGGCTTGAAGTAGAACTTCTCCCAGAAGCCCGGGTTCACCTGCGGGATGTGCTGCTTGCGGTACTTGCCGAGGTAGGTGCCGTCGGCGTCGTAGACCGCGGCGGTGTTGTAGAGGACGCCGCTCATCTCCCACTCGTACACCGG
>JBEIUL010000534.1:0-1828 GCA_040374395.1 Phycisphaeraceae bacterium | reverse complement strand
CCGCGGATGCGCCCGTACATCCACTCCGTCCGCAACGGGATCCACATCATCGACATCAAGGAGACGGTCAAGGGTCTCCTCCTCGCCAAGAAGTTCCTCCAGAAGACCGTGCAGGACGGCAAGGACGTCCTCTTCGTCGGCACCAAGCGGCAGGCCCAGGCGGCCATCGTCGACTACGTCGCGAAGGTCGGCATGCCCTACGTGACCGAGCGTTGGCTCGGCGGAACGCTCACGAACTTCCGCACGATCCGCGAGCGGCTGAAGCGGCTCGACGAGCTCGACCGGATCTTCGAGGGCGGCGAGATCAAGAACTACTCGAAGAAGATGGAGTCGCAGCTCGAGCGCGAGCGGAAGAAGATCTCCCGCAACCTGAGCGGCGTCCGCGGCATGGGCCGGCTGCCCGGCGCGATCGTCTGCATCGACACCAACCGCGAGAAGAACGCCCTGCTCGAGGCGAAGAACCTCGGCATCCCGACGGTCTGCCTCATCGACACCGACGGCAACCCCGAGCTCTCGGACATCCCGATCCCGGGCAACGACGACTCGATGCGGTCGATCGACGTGATCGTGCGTGAGCTCTGCGAGGCGATCCGCGAGGGCCTCGCGAACCGCCAGCAGTCCGAGACGGTCGCCGAGCGGGCCGGCGAGGGCGGTGCCGCCCCCGCGGGCGACGATGCCCCGGGCCGTCGCCGGTCGAGCCGCAGCCGATTCCGCGCCGACGACGCCGAGGGCGTGGCCGCCGCCGCGCCGGAGACCACCTGATCCTCGCCGCCCGGACCCTTCCCAACGAGACCAACCATGGACACCACCGCCGTCAACGCCAAGGACGTGATGAGGCTGCGTGAGCGCACCGGCCTCGGGATGATGGACTGCAAGGCCGCCCTCGCCGAGGCCGGCGGGGACATGACCAAGGCCGAGGCGGTCCTGAAGGAACGCCTCAAGGGCCGCATGGACTCCCGCACCGACCGCGCCGCCGGCCAGGGCCGGATCGTGGTCCGGATCGACGGTTCCGCCGGAAGCCAGCGGGCCGCGATCGTCGAGGTCCGGGCCGAGACCGACTTCACCGCGAAGAACGACGAGTTCGTCGCGATGGCCGACGCGGTCGCCGCGATCGCCGCGAAGGACGGTTCGGGTGACGTCACCGTGACGCCGGGGATGACCGCGAAGATCGACGAGGTCCGCCTCAAGACCGGCGAGAACGTCTCCTTCGGCCGCGGCGTCGCCGCCGCCGGGGCGTTCTTCGGCTCGTACGTCCACCATGACGGCAAGCTCGGCGTCCTCGTCGAGACGTCGGCGCCGGTCCCCGTCGAGGTCGCGCAGGGCATCTGCCAGCACATCGCCGCGAACGTCCCGACGCCGATGGCGATCGGCGAGGCCGACATGCCGCAGGATCTCCTCGAGGCCCGCCGTCGCGAGGCGGTCGAGGAGGCGAAGGCCTCCGGCAAGCCGGCCGAGATCGCCGAGAAGATGGCCCAGGGCAAGATGCGGAAGTTCCTCGAGGACAACACGCTCCTCGGGCAGAAGTTCGTCAAGGACGAGAAGCGGAGCGTCCGCGAGCTGCTGCCGGCCGGCGTGACCGTGCTCCGGTTCGTCCGCATGCCGCTCGGCGGCGACGCGGTCCACGCCCGGGCCCGGTGAGTCCAGCCCCCGTGGCCGGTCACGCCAAGGCGGATCTCGGCAAGGGGAAGCTGAAGCGTAAGGCCGCGCGGGGCGGCTTCGTGACGATCGCCTCGGAGTTCTTCCGCATGGCGACGCGGATCGCGAGCACCGCCGTGCTCGCCCGCCTGCTGACGCCGGATGACTTCGGCGTGGTCGCGATCTCGATCGG
>JBEIUL010000298.1:0-3831 GCA_040374395.1 Phycisphaeraceae bacterium | reverse complement strand
CGTGGCCCTGCACTCCGCGCCGGTGCGGCGATGCTGGCGCTCGTGTCGCTGGTCGCACCGTCGCTCTGGGCCCATCCGCCCGACGAGTTCGATCCGGCGTCGAGCCGAACCTGGACCGACGTGCGCACCGGCGCGACGCTCGAGGGTTCGTTCGTCGCCTCGCGCTCGGGCCGCGTGGCGATCGCCACCGCCGACGGCGAGCTGGCGACGATCTCGCTCGCCGATCTCGACGCGGCCTCGCGGCTCGAGGCCGACGGACGCATCGCGGCGATCCGGGCGGCGAACGAGTCCGCGGTCGCGCGGGCGAGCGGCGTTCCCGCCGGCACCGCCGGTCCGGCACAGGCCGCGATCTTCGCGCCGTTCGCCCCGTTCGTGAAGACCCGCTTCGACGACCGCTGGCTCTACGTCGAGAGCGACGGTCTGCCGCACGAGCCGCTGCCGTTCACGATGATGGTCGCGATCCGCACGTGGCAGCAGCAGGTTCCGCTGCCGCAGCCGTACGTCGGATCGAACGCGTGGCAGATCCCGCTGAAGCCCGAGCTGGCCGAGAAGCCGGTGTCGGCCCGGCAGTTCCTCCGCCGCGGCGCGATCGCGCTCGCGGCGAACGGCATTCCCATCTTCAACGCCCTGAACAACCGCGGCGCCGACGCGTTCGCGATCGGCGAGCTCGACGAGTTCGGCGGCCACTGCGGCCGCGCCGACGACTACCACTACCACGCGGCCCCGCTTGCCCTGCAGAAGGTCGTCGGGCCCGGCAAGCCGATCGCCTACGGGCTCGACGGCTTCGCGATCTACGGCCTCTTCGACCCGAAGGCGAAGCCCGGCAGCGAGATGGCCTGCCCGCTCGGCGGCACCGACCCGCTCGACGAGCTCAACGGCCACTTCTGCACGGTTCCGAAGGGCGATGGTCTCGGCGGAAGCGACCGGACCTACCACTACCACTCGTCGCGCGAGTACCCGTACATCAACGGCGGCATGCGCGGCACGGTCACCGTCGAGGACGACCAGATCGTGCCGCAGCCGCGGGCGAATCCGGTGCGGCCGTCGCTGACGGCCCTCCGCGGCGCCCGCATCACCGGCTTCCGGCAGGTCGCCGACAAGTCGTGGTCGCTCGAGTACGAGATCTCCGGCGCGAAGCACCGGATCGACTACCGCATCGAGGCCGACGGCAAGGTCGCGTTCACCTTCACCGGGCCCGATGGCCATTCGAAGCAGGAGACCTACGAGTCGCGCGGCGGCGGTGGCGGCGGAGGACGACCGCGCGAAGGCGGCCGCGGCGGCGACCGGCCCCCGCCCCGCGAGGGAGGCCGCGGAAACGACCGGCCCCCGCCGCCGGCGCGGCCGGCCGGCGGCTTCACGCTCGAGTGCACCTCGCTCGAGTCCGACGGCATGCTGGCCGAGCGCTGCACCTGCGACTCGAAGTCCGGCGTCGTCTCGCCCGGCTTCCGCTGGAGCGGACTTCCGAAGGACACGAAGAGCCTCGCCCTCACCATCCACCACCTCACGCCCGACGGCGACGAACGGGTGTATCTCGTGCGGGCCGGACTGCCCGCGGATTCCGCCTCGCTCGCCGAGGGTTCCCGCGAGGGCGGCCGCTTCGGGATGAACTCGGTGAATCGCCGCGCCGAGTTCGCCCCGCCCTGCTCGCAGGGTCCGGGCGAGAAGGTCTACGTCGCGACGCTCTACGCCCTTTCGGCCGAGCCGACGCTTCCGGCCGATGCCGCAGCGCTGACCCGCGAATCGCTGCTCGCGGCGATCGGGACGTCGACGCTCGGCACGGCCACGCTCGACCTGCGCTACGCACGTCCCGAGGGCGATGAGGCAACCCCCCCGCCCCCGCCGCAAGGGGGCGAGGGCCGCGGCCGTCGCGGCGGGCAAGGTGGAGGCCAGGGCGGCAACGCCGAGGCGGGCGCCGAGGGCGATCGCGGCACGCTCCTCTCGCGGATGACCGCGTTCCGCACCGAGGTGCCCGCGACCGACCACGACCTCATCCTCTGTCGGCCGACGCGTGCGTCCATGACCGTGAGCGCCCGCGCCTCGACCGCCCGCGACGGGTGGATCGAGTTCGCGAAGGCCGGCGACGCGAAGACCCGCTCGCTCGACGCCAAGCCGATGAAGCCCGGCGAGACGGTCCTCTTCGACCTCACCGGCCTCGAGCCCGACGCCGAGTACGCGTACCGATTCTGCTGGAAATCCGCCGGCGGCCAGGCCGGACGCGGCGACGAGAACCGCTTCCGCACGCCCGCCTCGCCGGGCACCGCGTTCACCTTCGCGATCCAGGCCGACTCGCACCTCGACTCGAACATGGACCCGGCGGTGTACGCCCGCACGCTCGGGAACATGGCCGCCGACCGGCCCGCGTTCCTCGTCGATCTCGGCGACACCTTCATGACCGACAAGCGCGGCCGCGACTTCACGCAGACGCTGCCGCAGTACGACGCGCAGCGCCACTGGTTCGGGATCCCCTGCCGCGCCGCCCCCCTGTTCATGGCGCTCGGCAACCACGACGGCGAGAAGGGCGACTCGGGCACCGCGGCCGGCGACATCGGGCCGTGGTCGTACGCCGAACGGACCTCGCGGTTCCCGCCGCCGGTCACCGGCGCGGGAGGGATGTACACGGGGGACACCGCGTTCCGCGACGGGCACGGCTCGAACTACTACGCCTTCGAATGGGGCGATGCCCTGGTGATCGTGCTCGACCCGTTCTGGTCGACGACCCAGCGGATCCGCAGCGGCGGAGGCGGCAATCCCGACCGAGTCATCGAGCCGACCGACGCGAGCTGGGCGATGACCCTCGGCCGCGAGCAGTACGACTGGCTCGATCGCACGCTGGCCGCGTCGAAGGCACCCCACCGCTTCGTCTTCATCCACCACCTCGTCGGCGGCAAGGGCGGCTCCGAGGCCCGCGGCGGCGCCGAGAGCTCGCTCTTCTTCGAGTGGGGCGGCCGGAACGCCGACGGCTCGCCCGGGTTCGCCGAGCGGCGTCCCGGCTGGCCGATGCCGATCCACGACCTGCTCGTGAAGCACGAGGTCGACGCGGTCTTCCACGGGCACGACCACCTCTACGTCCATTCCGGCCGCGACGGCCTGACGTACCAGTGCGTCCCGCAGCCGGGAAACCCCGCGGGCGGAACCCGCAGCGCCGAGGGCTACGGCTACCGCTCGGGCACGATCCTCGGAAGCCCCGGATACCTTCGCGTGAAGGTCGCGCCGGAAGCCGCGAAGGTCGAGTTCGTCCGGAGCGCGATCGAGGGCGGCGACGCCCGCCGCCGCGAGCGCGAGGCGAACGGGACCGTCGTCGATTCCTACGAGCTGCCCGCCGTCCGGAAGTCCACGCCATGAAGCACCGCCACGCCATCACGACCTCGGTCGCCGTCCTCGCCGGCCTCGCCCTGGCCGCCCAGCAGGCCCCGCCGCAGCGCGGCGGCGGCAAGCGGAAGCCGCCGCAGGACGGCGTCGTCAAGCCCGAGATGCGGGACACGATCCGGGGCGCGATGTACGCCGACAACTGGTTCGCGATGTACGTGAACGGGAAGCTCGTCGCCGTCGACTCGATCGACTTCCTGCCGCACAACGTGGTCTCGATCGACCTCCTGCCCGAGTACCCGATGACCATCGCGGTGATCGCGAAGGACAACGCCAATCCGGCCACCGGCTGCGAGTACGGCCGCTCGATCGGCGACGGCGGGTTCATCCTCGAGTTCGCCGACGGGACGGTGACCGATGCGACGTGGAAGGCGAAGTGCGTCTTCCACGGCCCGGTCGGCGGCGACGTCGCGAACCCGACGGTCCGCACCGAGCCCCTGCCCGACGGCTGGTCAGGCCGTGTCT
>JBEIUL010000544.1:0-1754 GCA_040374395.1 Phycisphaeraceae bacterium | reverse complement strand
GCAGCAGGATCAGCAGAAGCAGGATCAGCAGAAGCAGGATCAGCAGAAGCAGGATCAGCAAAAGCAGGATCAGCAAACGCAGGATCAGCAAAAGCAGGATCAGCAGAAGGAACCCGGCGGTGACGAGCCGTCATCGCCCGACCGTAAGCGTCAGGGAAGCCTCGATCGTTCGGACGAGCCGCCGCCCGAGGGCCAAGCGAAGCCTGCCGCAGCCGAGGCCTCGCCCGGCACCATGACGAAGGAAGAGGCCGAGCGTCTCCTGCAGGCGGTCCGCGACCGCGAGCGGGCCCGGCGGGCCGCGCTCGCCGAGAAGGTCAAGGCCGAGCGGGCGAGAACGCCTCCCGCCCGGAAGGACTGGTGAACCGAAGCATGATCCCCGTCTCACGATCGCAGCTCCTCTTCCATTCGCTCGCCGCGATTCTCGCGACCTTCCTGGTGGCCGTCGCGACGCTGGAGGCCGCCGACATGACCTTCAAGCTCTCGAGCCGCGAGGGGTACGTCGCCGCGCCGATCTTCCTCGAGATGACGGTCTCGGACGCGACCGACCTCGAACCTCCCGCCGCCCCCGCGATCGAGGGTGCGGACGTGCGACTCATGCCCGGCTCCCGGACGATGACCTCGACCTCGATCATCAACGGGCGAGCCACGACCTCGACCTCGACCACCTTTGTTTTCGAGATCGTTCCCCGCCGCGCGGGCCGCTTCGTAATCCCTCCCGTCATGGCCCGCGCCGATGGCCAGGAGTTCCAAACGCCCGCCCTGCCCTTCGTGGTGAACCAGTCCGAGACCGGCGATCTCCTGAAGGTCGAGGTGAAGGCCGATCCGACCGATCCGCTGGTCGGCGAGGAAAGCCTGCTCACGCTGCGGATCCTCGTGCGGCCCTACCGCGAGGAGGCCGCGAGGATCTCGGCCGACGAGGAGACGATGTGGGGCCGCATCCAGCGTGATCGCTCGGAGTTCGGCTACTTCAAGCCCGCGATGATCGAGCTCGACCGGCAGCGGCAGCGTCCGGCCGGCCGCGAGGAACTGGTCGGCGACGTCGCCTACTTCGTGTACGAGGTCTCGCGGCCGTGGCGGCCGTCGGCGCCGGGTCCGGCCGATCTCGGCCCGATCGAGATCGTGGTCGACTGGCCGACAGGCACCCGCCGCGTCGCCGACCTCTTCGGCCGACAGACGGTCGAGATCAGCGGGGTTCGCCCAGTGACCGCGTCGCCCGACGTCGCGGGGATCGCGGCGCGGCCGCTGCCCGAGGCGGGACGGCCCGACGACTTCACCGGCGCGATCGGTCGCTTCACGGTCGACGCCTCGGCGAAGCCGACCGACGTCGCGGTCGGCGATCCGATCACCGTCACCTTCCGCGTCATGAGCGACGATCCGGGCAGCCTCGAGGGCGTGCGGCTTCCGCCGTTCCATCGCGATCCGGCCCTCTCCGCGATGTTCCGGATCCCGGCCGACGAGGTCGCCGGCTCGATCGTGGGCAACGTGAAGACCTTCACGCAGACCTTCCGTCCGCTCGCCGACTCGGTCAAGGAGATTCCGCCGCTGCGGCTTTCGTACTTCGATCCCGAGCGGAACGGGTACGCCACGGTCTCTTCGGCGCCGATCCCCATCGCGGTGAGCCCGTCGGAGCGACTCGCGTTGAACAAGATCGTCACCGCGTCGGGAGCCGAGCCGGCCGCGGCCTCCGCACCGGGCCTGACCCCGGTCGCCGGAGGCCTGCTGGCGAACGCCGCGCGGGACGAGCTCGTGCGGTC
>JBEIUL010000554.1:0-1719 GCA_040374395.1 Phycisphaeraceae bacterium | reverse complement strand
TCGCCCACGGCGTCTCGACGAGCGAGCGGAAGCTCGCGATCGCCGCGTCAAGATTCCCCTGCTGCTTCTCGACCAGGCCGCCGAACCACGCGAGCGACCACGGCAGCGCTGGCGGCTCGCACGCGCCGGCGGCCCGCAGGGCGTCGGCCGCCTCGTCGAGGCGACCCTCGCGGAGGTAGGTCCGGGCGAGGGCGACGTGGCCTTCCGCATGCCCGCCGTCGGCCACGATGCGGAACGCGTCTTCCGCCTGCCGCAGCAGCCCGCGGCCCTTCATGTCGCCGGTGCGGAAGAGGGCGATGCCGTAGTCGTACATCCGCTGCCACGGCTCGGCCGGCTTCGGCCACGCGGGGCCGGGGGCGTCGGTGCGGGCGGCGGCGGGCGCGATCGGGAACTCGATCGAGTCCTTGGCGATGGTCAGGATCGGCAGGTCGTTCTCGCGATCGGGGCCGTAGACGTACTTGAGGTAGGTCGTGTCGAACTTGCGGTAACGCAGCGCGACCTCGACCGTCAGCGTGCCGGTCGCGTCGGGCGGGACGGCCAGCAGGTACTGCGTGAGCTCGGCCGCCCCCGGCGGCACCTGGCGGTTGTAGAGCGGGACGAAGATCTCCTGCACGTTGCGGCGGTCGATCCGCTCGCCGTCGCGGTCGAGCATGAACATGTTCAGGAACTTCGACCACGGATCGACCTCGCCGTCGGGGCCGAGCCCGCCGCTCTTGCCGACGATCCGGTCGCCGTTCCGCACCGTGACCTCGACCCAGGTCTCGTTCGAGTCGGCGGTGCCCTGCGTGAACTCGTGGCCGACGCGAAGCGTGCGCACGAGCGTGTCGAGGAGGTACCGCTTGCCGGGCTCGAGCGCCGGCACCTCGGGCCGCAGCGGCGCGACGACCGGATCGTCGACGTCCTCGCCGGCGTGGATCGCGACGATGTCGACCCGCATCGCGCCCAGGTTGAACCGCTCGACCTCGGCGAGGATCGCGTCGCGCTCGGGCAGGCCGACGAGCTGCGGGATCGCGGTGTTCGCGGCCGGGAAGAGGTGGCTGCGGATCGCGAGCTTCCCGTCGAGCACGCCCTCGCGGCGCTTGGCCCCGAAGTCGTCGCTCTCGACCGGCTGCATGTGGCAGTCGTTGCACGAGCCCTCGGCCTTCGGCGGGTAGTGCCACGCCTGCGCCCCGTGGCCCGAAAGGCCGCTGAGCAGGAACGAGTCGTAGTGGTTCTGCCCGCGGAGCCACTTGTAGTCGATCACCGACTCGGGCAGCGAGACCTTGTGGCAGGTCGAGCAGAACTCCTCGGTCTGGTGGAACGGCTTCAGGAAGGTCGCCTTGTGGAAGCCGGGCTTCGCCTTCACGAGCTGGTTGCTCGCCCAGCGCAACAGCGGCGACTCGCTGAACGCGAACGGGTAGTGCGGCGACTCCTCGATCGTGTAGTCGGCGTTCCCGCGGGTCCCGTTCACGTCGACGATCGAGTGGCACGAGACGCAGGTGATGCTGGCCGCCCCGAGCGGGTCGGCCGCGACGTCGTAGGTCGGGTCGTCCCAGCGCTCGTCCTCGAAGGCCCCGGAAAAGAACGGGACCGGATCGTGGCAGCCGGCGCAGAAACGGGCGTCCTGCACCGAGCCGTCCTTCTCGTGGGCGACCCGCCGGGTCTCCTGGACGCTGAAGGCGTACATCGGGTTGTTGAAGCTCGAGTGGGCGTGCACCGAGTGCGACCACGACTCGTAGG
>JBEIUL010000454.1:0-2322 GCA_040374395.1 Phycisphaeraceae bacterium | reverse complement strand
GAAGATCCCCTCGTCGCGCATCGACTGGCCGTCGACCTGGAGCGCGAAAAGGTTTCCCCGCTGCCCGCGGCGCGGCCCGAAGATCTCCTCGAGGCTCAGCGTCTCCCGCTGCTCGAACTTCTCGACGGGATAGCCCGCGGCGATGCGACCGACCAGCGGAAACTCGGCCGGGCCGAGCTCGCGCTCGGGCTCCTCGCCGGGGATCGTGAAATCATCAGGCAAGGACAAAGAGCGAGCCCGATTCGCCTCGCGAACGAGCGCTCCCTTCGCGATCAGGCTCTCGACGTGCTCGAAGGCGGTCACCTTGCTGACGCCGAGCTGGTCGGCGATCTCCTGCATGGTCGGCGAGTAGCCGCGCGAGAGCCGGGAGTCGCGGATGAGCCGGAGGATGCGGATCTGCTTGGGGGTGAAGTTCATGGCGTTCGGATGGGTTCAGTCGGGCGGGCGTCACGACCGCGGCGCGGTCAAGTTCGGAGAGGCGGTGACGGATCGAGGACTCGAGCGAGCGCAGTTGCTCCCGCTGCTCGGCGACAAGGCGGGCCAAGGCGAGATCGCCGACGTCGAACTGGTCGGCGTCGCTTCGGAAGAGCGACCACAGTCGGGCGAGCAGGCGGGACCAAGCGCCGGGTCGACGTGCACGGGGCCGATCGCGGACGGCGTGGCCGCGAACCGGCTTGGGCACCTCTGGCCGCGGCCAGCAGGTGCCGGGGACCGCCGCAAGGGCGACCAGCCGCCGGCCGTTCGGGACGAGGGCGACCTCGAAATCGCCTCCGGGTCCAAGCCGGACGAGGGGCACCGGCAGGTCGAGGCGAGATTCGGTCTCGGGGCGGGCATCGGGAATCGATTCGGGGAGTCCAACCATGACGGAGTCCTTTCCGCTGTGGCCCAAGGCCCGTTTTCGGGGCCCAAAGGCCGGTCCTTTCGACTTGGGTCGACGTTGGCGACCGTTTGATCGGTTTCCGTTCGGGTCCGGCTCCAGAATCCGTTCGGGAAATGTTACCCCAAACGGAAACCGATCGGCGGGGTACGGGAGGTTTTTCCCGTCCTGACGGGAAGCCGGCAGATTTCCCCCGCTGTTCGCGAATCGACCCTCGGAACCCGCACCGGTCGATATCGAGAACCCATGGCGAAGCGGAAAGCCGGTCGAGCAGAACGCGAGTCCGATCGGGAAGCGGAGACCCAGGTTCCACCGCCCCCTACCGGGTGGTGGTGGCCGGTCCGGCTCGCCGGGGCTTGGATCGCCATGGGCGGGGCGCTCAAGACCTTCACCGGGCTCCCTTCCGACCTGCCGGTTCCCATCCTCTCGCTCGACCTCGACCCCCTGCTCGTGCTCACGGTCGCGGCGGCGGTCGAACTTCTGGTCGGGACCGCGGCCATCGTCGCCCCGCGGCTGGGATGGCTGCCGGTGTCCGCCCTCCTGAGCCTCTTCATCGCGATCCTGGCCGGGCACTGGTGGCAAGGCGGCGGCTCGTGCGGGTGCTTCGGTACGTCGGTCGCCCTTCCGGCCTGGCTGATGCTCGCGATCGATGCGGTCCTGCTCGGGGGGACGCTGGCCACCGCCCGCCGCCAGAGTTGCCTGTCCAACTCCGAATCCGTGTCGGGCCTCACCCGGTTCGCGGGAAGTTGCCTGTCCAAACTCGACGCCCCCGCCAAGATCGCCCTCGGGCTCGGGCTGACCCTCGGCCTGGCCGCCGCCCTCCTCACCGACCGGCGCCTCGTCTCGCTCCGGCCGGCCGAGACGATCGCCGCCGTCCCGGCACCCGACCTCGCCGGCACGACCGCGCCGAAAGCCTGGTCGATGCCCGCGACGATCCCCGAGCAGGTGCTGCTCCGGCCGAGCCAGTGGGTCGGGAAGCCCCTCGCCGAGACCGAGTTCGGCCGCTGGGTCGACGTCTCGGTGTTCCCCGCGAAGGCCCGAATGATCGTCTACTACGACTCGTGCAACCACTGCGCCGACCACCTCCGCGAACTCGCGGCGGCCCAGGACGCAGGCACCGACGGCGGCGAGAACCTCGTCCTCGCCCAGCTGCCGACCCCGAAGGGCTACACCGGCCGACTCCACGTCGATCGCGTGCCGAAGGCCGCGGCCCACGTGGTGCTTCCCGACGTCGTGCCGGCGTACGTCATCACCCCGCCGTGGGACGTCTTCCTCGAGAACGGCCGGGTCGTCCGGGCCGAGCGGGTGAAGTGGATCGGCGAGAAGGGCTGATCCCGCGATGCGCATCACCATCCGCGCCCGAGTCCTGCTGACCTTCACGGCCCTCATCGGGCTGCTGGTCGCGATCGCCCTGATCGGGCGGTCGGGCGAGCGGCTCCAGGCCG
>JBEIUL010000449.1:0-2347 GCA_040374395.1 Phycisphaeraceae bacterium | reverse complement strand
GGCGAGGAGGTCGGCGCGATCCCGATGACGCCGGTCGAGGAGCTCCCGATGTTCCTCCACCGGGCCCGGGCCGCGCAGCGCAGCTGGGGGGCGTTCACGCTCGAGCAGCGGCGCGACGCACTGCGCGGCGCGGCGACGCGGCTCAAGGAGCGGGCGAAGGACCTCGGCCGCCTCGCCTGCCTCGAGATGGGCAAGCCGATCGCCGAAGCGGTCGGCGAGGCGAGCTACGCGGCGAGTTCGCTCGTCGGCGAGCTGGACGAGTGCGTGGCGGCGCTCTCGCCGGAAGTCCGCGAGGACGCCCGCACCCGGTCGACCCTCGTCTTCGACCCGCTCGGCGTCGCGGCGGCGATCACGCCGTGGAACTTCCCGATTCTCATGCCGCAGGACTGCGTGATTCCCGCCCTGATGGCCGGCAACGCGGTGCTGCTCAAGCCGAGCGAGGAGACGACGCTCGTCGCCCTCGAGTGGGCGAGGGCGATCTCTGAGGATCTTCCCGCCGATGCGCTGCAGGTCGTGGTCGGCGACGAGGAGCAGGGCAAGGCCCTCGTCGCGAGCCCGGTCGACCTCATCGCCTTCGTCGGCAGCCGCGCCGCCGGCAAGCACATCCTCGAGGCCGCGGGCCGCGGGCTGAAGCGGGTCATCCTCGAGCTCGGCGGCAAGGACCCGCTGGTGATCCTTCCCGACGCCGACCTCGAGGCGGCGGCGGGCTTCGCGACCCGCAACTGCTTCCGCAACGCCGGGCAGGTCTGCGTATCGACCGAGCGGATTCTCGTGCCCGAGGAACGGGCCGACGAGTTCGAGCGGCTGCTCGTCGAGAAGGCCCGCGGGCTGAAGCAGGGCGATCCGCTCGCGGAAGGCGTGAACCTCGGGCCGATGGTGAACGCCGGGCAGAAGCGGCACGTCCTGCGGCAGGTCGAGTCGGCGATCGCCGAGGGGGCGAGGCTGCTCCTCGGCGGCGAGTCGGGCGAGGGCAACTTCATGCCGCCGACGGTGCTTTCGGGCGTGAAGCCCTCGATGGCGATCATGCGCGACGAGACCTTCGGCCCGGTCGCCGCGGTCGTCCGCTACCGCACCGTCGACGAGGCGGTCGCGATCGCCAACGACAGCCCGTACGCGCTCGGCGGCGCCGTCTTCGGTCGCGACGAGGATCGCGCCGAGGAGGTCGCGCGTCGCCTCCATTCCGGCATGGTCGGCGTGAACCGCGGCTGCGGCGGGGCGGAAGGCACGCCCTGGGTCGGGGCGAAGGAATCGGGCTTCGGCTACCACTCCGGCAAGGAAGGCCACCGGCAGTTCGCCCAGGTCCGCGTGATCAGTCGCGCGAAGGGGGGCGAGTGATGTCCTCGCCGGCCGGAAACGCCTCGCTCCCGATGATGGGCGCGGTCGACGCGACGGTCACCGCCGTCACCGAGACGCTGATCCACGGCGACCGCTATCTCGACCTCGCCATCGCGACCGCGTCGGGCCGCGTCGCGGTGCGGGTCTCGCGCTCGGCGTGCGACCGCCCGCCATCGCCCGGGTCGCGGGTGCGGCTGCACGTCCTGCTCGGGCAGGTCGATCGCCTCGAGACGGTCGGGTGAACCGGTGCGGCGGAACGATCCCGTCATCCTCACGCCCGCCACGCTGCTGTCGGCCTACGCGCAGGGCGCTTTCCCGATGTCGCGGGTCGGCCGCGACGAGGTCGAGTTCTACACCTGCAGCGTGCGCTGCGTGATCCCGCTCGACCGGTTCCACGCGTCGGATTCGCTGATCCGGCGGGTGCGCTCGGGCCGCTTCGGGATCCACGTGAACCGCGACTTCGCCGCGACGATGGCGGCGTGTGCGACCGACCGCGCCCGCGACAACCGGACCTGGATCTCGCCCTCGATGCAGGTCGCGTACGGCCAGCTGCATCGCCTCGGCCACGCCCACTCGGTCGAGGCGTATCGCGATGGCCTGCTCGTCGGCGGGCTGTACGGCGTCACCCTCGGCGGTGCGTTCTTCGGCGAGAGCATGTTCAGCCGCCAGGACCTCGGCGGCACCGACGCGAGCAAGGTCTGCCTCGTGCACCTCGTCGCCCGGCTCCGCGAGCGGGGATTCACGCTGCTCGACAGCCAGTACGCGAATTCCCACGTCCTGCGCTTCGGGGCCGAGGAGATCCCGGCGGAGGAGTACCTCAGGCGGCTGCGGACGGCGATCGAGGCGGACGCCGCGTTCGACTGAGACCGCGTGGGGCCGCGTCCGCCGCCGCGGTTTCCCTTACCATGTCCGCCCCTCGCAGCAAACCCTCACGAGCGAAGCCATGGAAGCAGGAATCGTCGGACTCCTCAACGTCGGCAAGAGCACCCTCTTCAACGCCCTCACCGCGGCG
>JBEIUL010000163.1:0-5854 GCA_040374395.1 Phycisphaeraceae bacterium | reverse complement strand
GGCTCGCCGCGCGGGGCGGCCGATGCGCCGTCGCGGATCGCGTCGGGAAGGCGCTCCTCGATCCCGCCGAGCGCGCGGCCGAGGCCGAGGAGGCGGAGCGGGCGGCGGACGGTCGCGTTCCAGAACGCGTCGGCGGCGACCCCGAGCTCGCGACGGACCGCCGCGAGCGCGGCCTTCGCGCGATCGACGCCCGACAGGGCGAGGAACGGCGACATCACCAGCGCGACCGTCGCGGCGAGGATCGCCCCGATTGCCGCCGCGAGATCGCCGAGCGTCCCGCCGATGAAGCGGAAGAGCCCCCGCAGAAACCAACCGACCGCCGACAGTACGCCGCCGGTCACCCGGATGGCGGCGTAGGTGACCACGATCGCGATGCCGAGCACCACGACCAGCACCACCGCCGCCGCGGCCGGGATCACGATCCACTCCAGGCCGCCCATCACGCCCCGGCCTTTCCGTCGCGGATCCGCCGGGCGACACGGGTCACCTGCTCGCGATGGATCTCGCCGATCGCGTCATCGAAGAGCAGGTCATCCGACTCGAGACCTGCGAGCGTCGCCTCGTCGCGCTCCTCGTCGGTGAACGAGAAGGTCGCGATCGACTCGCGGAGCCGCTCGCGAAGCCGGTCGCGGACCCGGGCGAGGTGCCGCGAGACGGTCGGCTCGCTGATCCCGAGCTGTACCGCGACCTCCTTGCCGGGCACGCCGTCGAGCACCCGCATGCGGAAGACCTGGAAGTGCAGGAACGGCTCGGCCTGCTCGGTGGCCCGGAGCGCCGCGAGGACCTTGGCGTGAAAGACCTCGCGTTCGTACTCGGAATCGTGGTCGGGCTCGTCGGCCGCCCCCATGAACGTCTCGTCGAGGCTCGCCGCCCTCCGGCCGCCCCCCCGCTTCCCGGCCATGCGGCGGTCGATCTCGTCGCCGAGGACGTGCTTGGCGATCGAGAGGAGCCAGGTCGAGAACCGGACGCCCCGGTCGGGATCGAAGCGTTCGATCGAACCGGAGAGTTCGGCAAGGGTCTCCTGGGTCAGGTCGCGGATGGTCTCGGCCTGGATCCGCCCACGACCCCACTTGGAGAGTTGGGCCCGGATGACCGGCCCGAACGTCTCCCAGAGCTCGAACCACGCGGCCTCGTCCCGGTCGCGCAGGCGACGGACGAAGGTCGTCGTGATGGGGTCCATGCAGAGCATCGTACGGACGAGCTGAGAGGGTTCCGTGCCGGTCCAGGTCCGGGGTCCAGATCCGCGGTTTCGGCGGGGGAAGCGGCGAGGGCCAGAAGTGGCCTGTCCAGGCGAAGAGGCCTGAGTGGACCCGAGTTGGCCTGTCCACAGGACGGGATTGGGAAGCACGTTCGGGTGATTTCGAGGGCCGCGGGATGGGCTGGGAGGTCCCCGCGTTGACGTGTCCGACCCAGCGGTTCCGATTTGGCCTGTCCAAAATCTCGGTTATTGGTCCTCGCAGGCGAGCAAGGTTGCCTGTCCAACCCGAAACACCGGAAGGTCGCCGAGGATCACGCGTCCGAGAACTTCTATCCAGAAAGCCCCGAAACGGCGTTTCTTCTGACCCCACCCGACTTTCATGCGGAAAAGACGGACGAACCGCTTCCACCCTCGCAAACCCGACGCATAGTTCGACTGTCCTGAGGCACCTCCTCGGGAGGCTTCGATGGCTCGGAAACGTGGCGAGTAAGGGACGCCACGGGACCGGGAAGGCTGGGACTGAGGAAAAGGGAACCCCCAGAACCAGTCGTGTCGGTGTGCTGCTTCCACCAAGCGGTCCGCGTCCGCAAGCCGCGGAACCCTTGGAGGGCTGAGGGAAAAGGGAACTCCCGGCCTGGGATTCGCCGCAAGGCGTCAGCGACACCCCGACCAAACCGTTGGAGTCGAGGGAACTAAAGGGAGACCGACCGCGACTTGAAAAGGGCGCGGTCGAGTCTTTTTTGGGCCGTTTTCTTTGCCCTCATCCGACCGGCGAGCCGCACGCGACCGTGCCCGCCGCGACGACTCCCCTCTTCATCAGCACGCTGCCGCCCTCGAGCGTGGCCCCCTCGCCGAGCTCGGCCCCGTAGAAGACGACCGCGTTCTCGCCGGCGTTGGCGTCCGCGCCGATCCGGACCCGGTCGATCTTGAGCACCCGGTCCTCGAAGCTGTGGGCCTGGAAGTGGCAGGCGACGGTCGAACGGTCGCCGAACTCGAGCATGTCCGGGTCGACGATCTGCGTCGCACCGGGGCAGAGCAGCACGTCGCGGCCGATGCGGTTCCCCGCAAGGCGGAGGGCCATGTTGAGGAACGGGGTCCCCTCGACACGGATGAGGGCGATGCGGGCGCTGAACCACCAGAGGACGTAGAGGTAATCCCAGCGGCTGCACCAGCAACTCCAGAGGCCGTGCATGCCGGGCTTGACGCGGCCGAGGAGCGTCCACTTCGCGGCGAGTCCGAAGGCGATCAGGCCGAGCCACGCCGCGAGGCTCGCGAGCGGGGCCCAGAGGAACGCCGTCACCCACGGGCCGCTCGTCTCGAGGGCCGCGGCGACGGCCGCGAGCCAGGCGATGCCGATCGCCGTCGCCGGCGTGGCACAGAGGACTCGGGCGAGTTCCCAGCTCCAGCGCGAGATCCGCTGCGGCAGGCCCGGCTCGTGCGTGAGGCGACGGTCGACCGCGACGACCTCGCGACGCGGTAGTTCCATCGGAGGCGAGCCGAACCAGCCCTGGCCGGACCGCGTGTCGGCGGGCGGCATGGTCGAGACGCCGACGAACATCCCGTCGGGGTAGCGGACGCCGGCGGGGATCACGCTGTGGTTCCCGAGGAAGGTCTCGTCGCCGAGGGTCGTCGCGCGGACGGTCACGCCCGCCGGGCGGTACTTGGGGCCCGCGAGGTAGATACCGTCGGCGAAGAACGACATCGACCCGATCGAGAGCGTCTCGGGCAGCGTGTCGATGATCGTGCTGACCTCGCTGCCCTTCCCGATCCGCATGCCGGCGACCCGCAGCCACATGGGCCAGAGCAGCGTGCCGCTCAGCCATCGGCCGGCGGCGTCGAGGGTCGCGACCCGCTGGGCGATCCGCCACGCGGCCGGTCCGTGACGCGGATAGGTCCCAGGCCGCACCGGGCCGAGCCAGCGCATCGCGAAGGCCAGCAAGGCGAGCCACACCGAGACCGCGATCACGCCGGAGAGGCACGCGAGGCCCGCGAGACCGAGGGTCATCGTCGGCTGCTCGAGCCAGGTGCGGATCGCCGCGAACTCGAAGCGGACGATCGCGAGGCCCGTCGCGAGGGCGACGAGGCACGCACCGACCGCGAACGCGAGGCGGCCCGCGATGACGAGGAACGTGTGGCGCCACGGACCCCAGGCCGACGGCGGCGCCTCCGGAGCCGGCTCGGCTTCACCGACCCGAACCGCGGGAACGCCGCCCCACCGCTCGCGGTCGGGCACCGGCACGCCGCCGCGGATGAGCGAGAGCGGCTCGATCTCGCTGCCGGCGCCGACCTCGCATCCGGGCTCGAGCGTGGCCCGGATCCCGACGACCGCCCCATCGCCGACGCGGATTCCGCCCCGTTCGACGCCGCCGCGATGCACGCGGGCGGTGAGTATCGCGGCGTCCCGTTCGAAGATCGCCCCGTCTCCGACGTCGAGCAGGTCCCAGCCGCCGCGGGCGAGATTCACGCCGCGGTGGATGTGCACGCGGCGGCCGATGCGGGCCCCGAGCCGCCGCAGCGTCCACGCGTGCAGTTCCGTGCCCTCGATGAGCGACCACGGGATCGTCGACGCGACCTGCTCGACGGCCCATTCCCGCAGGTAGCGGCCGCTCCACGCCTCGACGCGACCCGGTCGGTAGCGGCCGACGAGGATCCCCTTCGCGACCATCGTCAGCACGAGCCCGAGCGGAAGCCGGAGGCCGGCGAGCAGGAACGCGGCGAGCGGCGCGAGCACCGCAAGGGCGATCGGACCGACCGCCGCGGTCGCCCACGGCACGACGACGAAGATACCCGCGAAGGCGATCGAGCCCGTCACGAGGAATCCGAACGCGATGAGCGCCGCCTGCATCGCCCCGGCCGCGAGCGGCGAGCTCCGCTCGATGCGGGCGGCGGTCTCGACCCGCACCGTGGCCGGTCGGTGCGCCGCGATGGCCGCGGCAAGCGAAGCAGCCGTGGGGTTCGCGTAGAGGTCGCGCACGCCGATCTCGGCCCCGAGCAGCCTCCGCAACCAGAGCAGAAGTTCCACCGCACGCAGCGAATCGCCGCCGAGCGAGGTGAAGAAGTCGGCATCCGGATCGGGCGGTCGCTCGAGGCCGAGGGCCCGGGCCATGCAGGCGGCGACCCGCTCGAGAAGCGGCCGCGACCGGTCGGCGGCGATCGCCTCGAGCCTCGCCACGTCGACCGTCGCCTCGGGCCCCGACAGCGACTCGATCGCGGCGGCCACGGCCCGGCGATCGGCCTTTCCGCTGACCGAGACGGGGATCGCGTTCGCCACGATCGCCACCGCCGGAGCCATGTACACCGGAAGCCGCTCGCGGGCCCACGCGGCGAGCTCGCGGGTCGGATCGTCGAGCGTCGCGCCGGACCGCAGCGTGACCATCGCCCCGAGCCTTGCCCGGGTGCCGCCTCCCGCCACCGCGCACGCCGCCGTGGCGACCGCCGGATGTCCAAGCAGGCACGCCTCGACCGCGCCGAGCTCGACGCGGTAGCCGCGGAGCTTGACCTGCCCGTCGATGCGACCGAGGTACTCGAGTTCGCCGCCCGGCCGCTTCCGCACCAGATCGCCGGTGCGGTACGCCCTCGGCCGGCCGGCGACCGGGCCGAACCGCCGCCCCGTCTCGTCGGGTCGCTCGCGGTAGCCGCGCGAGACCGAAAGGCCCGCGATGCAGAGCTCGCCCTCGTCACCGTCGGGCAGCTCGCGGCCGTCGTCGCCGACCACGAACGCCTCGTTCCCGTCGACCGCGGTGCCGATGTGGACCGGCACGCCCGGTCGCATGCGGCCGCGGGTCACCGTCACCGTGCATTCGGTCGGCCCGTAGCCGTTCTCGAGCCACGTCGCGCCGCTCCACAGGTCGCTGAGGTCCTGCGGCAACGCCTCGCCACCGACGTACACGAACCGCAGGTCGGGCAGCTCGCGCCGCGGGTCGACGACGCCCATCGCCCGCAAGAGCGTCGGCGGCGGGCAGAAGGCGCTGATGCGGTGCTCGCGCAGCCAGGCGGGAAGGTCGGGGCCCGAGCGGACGATCTCGTCGTCGACCGGCACCAGCGTCGCCCCGCACGCGAGGGCAAGCCACGTCTCCTCGACGCTCGAGTCGTAGGCGCTGCTCGAGCATTGCGCGGCCCGGTCGCCGGGACCGAGCCCGAAGCGGCGGACGTCGCTCGTGACGAGGTTCGCGATCGAGCGGTGCTCGATCATCACGCCCTTCGGCGTGCCGGTGGTCCCGCTGGTGTAGATGAGGTAGGCGAGCGATTCCGGCGTCGAGCGCGGGACCGCGACCTCGGACGCGCCCCCCACCGCCGTCGCATCGACGATCGCCGTTCCGCCCGCGAGCGGCGCGAGCCGCCGCACCCCGTCGGTGTCGGTCACGATCGCGAGCGGCCGCGCGTCGCCGATCACCGCCCGAAGGTGGGCATCGGGGAACGCCGCGTCGGTGCAGCAGAACGCGTGGCCGCGACGGGTGATCGCGAGCTGGGCCGCGTACACCTCGACGCCGCCGCGCGGCAGCAGCACGAGGACGATGGACTGCTCGCGTCCGGACGCCTCGGGCAGGCGGTTCGCGATGCCCTCGGCCAGCGCGTCAAGTTCCCCGTAGGTGACCCGCCGAGGCGTCCGCCCGGCGCCGCCCGGGACCTCGATCGCGACCCGGTCGCGATGGTCGC
>JBEIUL010000562.1:0-1678 GCA_040374395.1 Phycisphaeraceae bacterium | reverse complement strand
GCGACGCGGGTGCTCTCGCCTACGCCGCTGACCGGCGCGGCGCTCGGCCGCAGCGTCACGGTCGACGCGCCCGGCGCCCGCGTGGCTGCCGGAGCGCCGATTGCCGACGTTCCGGGCGGCGGGACCGACTGCGGCTCGGTGACGGTGTGGAGCTTCACCGGCTCGAAGTGGTCAGGCGTGGAGCTCACGCCGGCCGACCGAGTGGCGGGCGAGAACTTCGGTGCGAGCGTCTCGCTGCGTGCCGACGGCTTGGCCCTTGTCGCGGGCTCTCCGCTCGACAAGGTGAACAACATCACGGGTCGCGGCTCGGCCGTGGTGATGACCCTCGACGGCGGGAGCTGGGTGACCTACGACCGCCTCACGCTGCCGGCCTCCGGCACGAGCGCCTCGAACTTCGGCCGCTCGGTCGCCTTCCGCGGCACGTCGATCCTGGTCGGCGGCCCCAAGCACACCCCGCCGGCCGGCGGGACGGTGCGGAGTTTCGAGGGGCCGTGAGGCGGACCCTGATGGGGGCCGTGACGGGAATGGCTCGGGCGTCCACGTTCGCGGCCCGCCGTTGAGGCCTCGTCGATTCCCGGCGACGATGCCCGCATGGCCAAGGCCGTGCGGCGGATCTTCCTCGTCTTCGCGGGCGCGCTGCTGGTCGCGGCGTTCGCCGCGTTCGGCCTCTTCGCCTGGCCGCAATGGTCGCGGGCACGTTCCGCCGCGTCGTGGCCGGTGGCCGAGGGCACGGTCGTCCGCTGCGATGTGGTCGCGGGCCGCTCGACGGGTCGCCGGGGCGGAGGGCCGACGTACGAACTCGACCTCCTCGTGCGGTACGAGGTCGACGGCATCACCCTCGTCGCCGACCGTGACGCGTTCGACTCGGTGCGCAGCTCCGACGAGTCGTGGTACCGGGCCCGGGCGAGGGAACTCGCTCGAGGCACCCGGATTCCCGTCCGCTACGACCCCGGCGATCCCGGTTTCGCGGTGCTGCGGACGGACGGGGCCTGGATCCCATTCGTGCTGCCGGGTGGACTTCTCGTCATGTCGATCGTCTTCGCCCTGATCGCCCGCTTCGCGAAGCCGCCGCCGATGCTCGAGGCGATCGAGATTCCCGCGGGCCTCCGTCGGTTCGGGGCCGGGCTCCTCGGCCTGTTCGCGCTTGGTTTCCTCGCGATCGGCTCGTTCGGTCTCGTGGTCGGTCTCGGTCGGGTGAAGGCGCTCGGTGAGGCCGCACGCTGGCCCGAGCGCGAGGCGACGATCGTCCGCAGCGAGTGGGTCTTCGAATCGAACGGTGTGGTTGCGGGCGCCAAACCCGCGCTCGCGTACCGCTACGAGGTCGACGGGGTCGAACACGAATCAACGGCGCTCTCGCCGGTCGCGACCCTCGAACGTGCGACCGACGCGTGGAACCGCCGCATCCTCGCGTGGCGACCGGGTGACCGGGTGCCGGCCCGGGTCGATCCGGCCGATCCGACCCGGTCGGCGCTCGAGATGCCCAGCGCCGATCTCGACATCGTGGGCCTCGGGCTGGCCGTCCTTTTCATGGGCCTGGGGATCGGAGGCATCGTGCTGGCGATCCGCCTGGTGCGTGCGACCGTCCGCGATGCCGTTTCCTGACGTCCCTTTCGCGCGGGTCGGCGGGCGATCCCGCCGTTCCCGGACCGTGGCGATCGCGATCCCGATCGCTCTGGCT
>JBEIUL010000556.1:0-1714 GCA_040374395.1 Phycisphaeraceae bacterium | reverse complement strand
CGAGAGCGGGGCGGTCGCCCTCGCGCTCGAGGATTCGCCCGACGGCGAGCGGCTCCGGCTGCAGCCGTCCTTCCCGCGACTCTCGGGCACGATCGAGGCGACCGGCCGCGGCGAGTCGGTGCAGGCGACCTTCGCCGACGTGCGGCTCGAGATGTCGGCGGCCTCGATGCAGGACCGCATCATGCAGGGCCAGCCGAAGGACCGTCCCGCGACCCGCTTCGACGTCCGTTCGGGTCTCTCGCTCTCGCTGCCGCGCGGCGAGGTCCGCGTGCCGAAGGCCCATTCCACCGGCGGATTCCGCTGGGACGGTGCCACGTGCGACCTCGCGGTCGAGACCTCGCCGGTCGAGATCCACGTGACCGGTCCCGCGGGCGACGAGTCGCGGCAGGAGGTGCCCGGCCTTGCGATCGCGGTCCGGTCGGCGGCCCTCGAGCAGGGGATCGCGCTCTCGCTCCGCGAGCGTGCCGGCGGCTCGGCGACCGCGCGGCTTTCCGCCGACCTCGTCGCGAACGGGCTCGTCGACGCGAAGGGTGCCCTCGCGCCGGCGACCGCCCGTCTCGACGGCACGCTGTCCGCCTCGTCGATCCCGACCGTGCTCGTCGATCTCCTCTCGGGCACCGGCTCGACGCTCGAACGCAGCCTCGGCGGCACGATCGACGCGACGGTCACCGCCAAGGGACTCTCCTCGACCGCCGGCAACCTCGCGGCCTCGATCACGGCCCCGCACGCCGAGCTCAAACTGCCCGCGGTGCGGATCGAGGAGGGCCTCGTCCGGGTCGACGAGTCGCAGCCGATCACCGGTTCGTTTGCCCTCAGCCCCGGCATCCGCGAGGACTTCCTCCACGTGATCAACCCGGTGTTCCGCGACCTGCGGCTCCGGCGCGACCGGGCCCGGCTCACGATCCCGTCGCTCGCCCTGCCGCTCGACCTCGCGAAGGAAGGCGAGGCCGCGCGGTTCGACGGCCGCATCCGCCTCGACGTCGGCGAGGTCGACCTCGACCCGTCGAGCGGGCTGAACCAGGTGTTCGTGCTGCTCCGCGATCGCCCCGCGCCGGGCATGGAGGGTCTGGTGCTGCCGCTCGACGTGCGGATCGACCGGGGCATCCTCCGCTACGACGATTTCGGCGTCCGCTTCGGCAAGGACGACACCGGCTGGAAGACCGCCCTCGACTTCCGCGGCGAGATCGACCTCGTCCGCCGCCCGGCCTACGCGAACGCGATCACCACGTCGCTGCCGGTGAGCCAGGTCGCCGCCTCGAGCGCCGACGTCCGCCGAGTCGTCGAGGCCGCGGGCGGTCCCGATTCGCCGCTCGTGAAGACCCTCGCGGTCGGCGTCACCATGTTCGGGCCGCTCTTCAAGCCCGACGGATCGCCGGCCGAGCTCGAGACCAAGCTCGCGCTCCCTCGCCTGGAGGACCTCGGCGAGCAGATCCGCAAGGATCCGATCAAGGCGATCGACACCGGCCTCAAGATCTTCGACGCGATCCGCGGCGGCGGGAAGAAGTGACCGCGACCGGCCGGCCGGGCCTCACATCGGCTTCTCGCCGACCGTCTCGTCGAAGACCCTCAGCAGCTTGGTCTTGTCGAAGATCAGCTCGGCGCGGCTCGTGCCCGTCACCTCGTAGTGCGGCGTGAGCTCGATGGCGTCGCAGGGGCACGCCTCCTCGCACATCCCGCAGTAGATGCAGCGCAGCTCGTCGATGTCGAACTGCTT
>JBEIUL010000088.1:0-7964 GCA_040374395.1 Phycisphaeraceae bacterium | reverse complement strand
TCTCAGTCGGCTGATCCCCCACTGCAACAACGTCGAGTTCGTGCGATGGCTCGACCGGGCCGCCGAACTGCACGCCGATTCGATCGGGCAGGGCCGGGCGACGTTGACGGCCGAGGACCGGGCTTGGTTCGTCGCCCGCCACGAGGTCGACTACCGGGCGGAGGCCTTCGAGGGTGAGCGGCTGGTCGTGGCGACCTGGGTCAGGAACGCCCGGAAGAGCCTTTCGTGGCGGGATTCCCTGATCGTCCGCCCCTTCGACCGCACCATCGTGTGCCGGGCCGCCACCCTGTGGATCCACGTTGATCTCCGGTCGAGGCGTGCTTCGGCTCCCGGGGCGGCCGGAATGGCCCGGTTCGAGCCGCTCGAACGGGCGTCTCCGTGAAGGAGATGGCGGGAACGTAAAAATGGGGAAAATGTCAAAATGGGGGGAGAAGGCCTTGCCTGTCCAATTGAGGTCTAATAATCTCCCCGCATCAGGTTTGGGAACGCGTCCCTCGATCCGTCCAGACCAGAGGCCCGCCTTCCGACAATTCCGAAAACTCTCGCCCGGTGGACGATCCGGCCGAAGACTCAGGCGTACCAGATCTCCCGTCGCGGCCGCCGCGGCTTGAACAAGCATCTTTCTCCCCTCCGCCCCGTTGATTCCGAAACGAGTCAACGGGGTTTTCCTTTGGCCGTCGGTCGGAAACCGCCCCAGCGACGACAGATCCGCCGTTGTTCGGATACCAAGCGTCGATGCCCCCTCGTTTCACCGCCCGCCGGCCGCTGCTGACGATCGGCCTCCTCTGGACCCTGGGCCTCGCGGCGTTCGGCCCGCCCGGAGACTTCCCGCCTGCGCCTCCCCGGACCGGTCGCGGGTTGGGCCAAGCGACCTTCCCCACGGATGACCGCGGACGGGCCATCGACGGCGTGACCATCGCCGCAGCGGCTCGGCCCCGACCACTGCGGCTCGCGATCCTGCCCGATCGGACCAGCGGCCGCGACTGGGGACTGCCCTATCTGGCCGCTGCGGTCGCCGACCTGAATCGGATCCAGCCCGAGGCGGTGTTCGGGATCGGCGACATGGTGCAGGGCTACACCCGTTCGGCCGCCCGTTACGACGCCGAGACCGAGACCTACCTCCGCATCGTCGAGGGGCTCGAACCACCGTTCTATCCCGTGGCCGGGAACCACGACGTGATCCCGGGCACGCGAGACCCGGCCGATCGGCGATTCGTCGAGAGATATCGCCAGACCTTCGGGCCGGTCCGCTACGCGGTCGAGTTCGACCTGGCCACGGTCGTGGTCCTCTTCACCGACGAGGCGAACGGCGACGGGAACAACCGCTTCGACGACGGTTCGCTCGCGTGGCTCGACGCGACGCTCGCGAAGGCCGCGGCCCGCACGCGCCCGATCGTCGTCCTGCTGCATCGTCCGCTCTGGCGGGCGGCCTCGGCGCGATGGGACGAGCGCGTGCAGCCGATGCTCGAGCGGCACGGCGTCGATGCGGTGATCGCGGGGCATTTCCACGCGATGCAGCGGGATCCCGACGTCGGCGGCGTTGCGTACCACATCCTCGGCACCTGCGGCGGGATGATCGACCAGCATCCGCATGCCGGGCAGATGCAGCACCTGACCTTCCTCGACGTGTCGGCCGCGGGCGCGATCTCGATCTTCCACCAGCCGGTGGGCGTGACGGTCGGCGACGACTTCATCCGGGCCGAGGACCAGGATCGGGCGTACCGCCTCAAGAGCGACGCTCGCGTGGCGGAACTGGGCGACCCGGTCGCCGATCCGGTCGAGGGCGATCTCGAGAGCACCGTGCGGATCCGCTGCACGAATCCGATCGACGTTCCGATCGAGGTCTCGATCGAAGCCGTCACCGCCCGGCCGACCGCCGAGCCGGTCGAGGGAATGCCGATCCTGACCGACGTCCGGAAGGACTCGTTCAATCCCTTCGTGACCGATGTCGCAACGCCGTTCCGAATCGCGACTCCGCCGAAGTTCGTCCTCGAACCGGGCGCGACCGCGGAACGGACGATCACCGTGCGATGCCCACGGCAGCCGGTCCCGCCCCCGCCGCCGGAGCTGGCGATCACGGCGCGATTCGCCGATTCGCGAGGTCGAACCGTGCCCATATGGGTTGCCCGCCGGCTCGCCGTGGGGCGACGGCTGCCGCTTGTCTCCGCCGCGGTCCCTGCGTTCCCGATTCCTCCCGGTCGCGGATTCCCGATCGCGTCCTGGACGCCCTCGCCCTACGACACGCTCGAGCCGAATCCGACCTGCTCGATCGGGATCGACCGCGACCGATTGCGGATCGACCTCGACGTTCCCGACCGGCATCGGCCGGATGACGCGGTCAAGCCGCCGTCAGGCCCGCGACGCTCGACCGATTCCCCGCACGACGCCATCCGCATCCTCCTTCCCGACGGTCCGGAGGGCGAGCGGGAGCTGCTTCTCGAGCCGTTCGCCCCGGACGCGGGCGTCGTGATGTCGGTGGGTCCGGACGGGTCGCTGCGGCCGATCGCGGACGCCGAGATCGAGGCGTTCAGCGTCGACGAGGACGGCTGGCGATTCAGCCTCCGGCTTCCCGAGCGGTTCTTCCCGAAGCCCGGCGACCGGTTCAACGTCGGCGTCGCCGACAACGACTGGACCTACCACACCCAGTGGCGGTGGCTCGCCCCCGAAGCCTTCCCCGCCCGTTTCACCTCGCCCGCGGCCCAGGCCCCGAGACCTTGACCCTTTCCCGCCACCGAATGAGAATGCCTCCCGTACAGGTTGGCGGCAGGCCTTGCCGTCCCGACTCGCACCCGCGGCCCGACCGGCGTGGCCGCCACTTCCCGGAGAACACCATGAAGTCCATGCTCGCCCTCGCCTCGCTCGCCCTCTGCTGCACCCTCGTCGGCTGCGGCGACAGCGGCGGCGTCCCCGCCCCGCAGACCGTCCAGCCCCGTCCGGTCGATCCGTCGAACCAGGTCGCGGCTCCCGACTCCAAGTTCAAGTCGTCGTTCCAGAAGGACGCGACGGAGGGCGGCAAGCCGCAGTGATCGCGGCGGTCGGTTCCTGACCGATGCACATTTCCGCGACGCCCGGCGAACCCGGGCGTCGCGGTCGTTTTCAGGCCTTGGTCATGAGCTCGCGGAGGATCGCGAGTCCCGCCTTCAGCTTCGGCTCGGGCGCCGCAAACGACAGCCGGAAGTGCGTGTCGCGGTGGCTGAAGACGTTACCGGGAATGATGAGCACGCCGCGCTCGATCGCCTGATGCACGAACTCGGTCGCGGTGAGACCGAGCCTCGGCGGAACCTCGACGAACGCGTAGAACGCGCCGCCCGGCCGCGGCACCTCGGCGATGCCGCGGAACGCCTCGAGGACGAGGTCGCGCCGAGCCGCGTACCGCGCGACCTCGGGCGACATGTCGATGTCGTAGGCGTGGACCGCGCCCCACTGCGCCATCGACGGGGCGCAGACGTAGCTGTACTGCTGCAGCCTCGCCATCGCCTGCACCAGGTCGTGCGGACCGGCGGCGTATCCGAGCCGCCAGCCGGTGCAGCCGTAGGTCTTGCCGAAGCCGCGGATGAGCAGCACGTCGCGCGACCAGCGGGCCGGGCTCGGGAAGCGGCCGTCCTCCTTCGCGTCGGGGAAGACGAACTCGTCGTAGATCTCGTCGGAGATGAGCAGGACGCCCTTCGCGCGGCAGAGATCGACGAGGTCACGCATTTCCTTTCCCGAGAGCACGGTGCCGCACGGGTTGCTCGGGCTGCAGACCAGGACCGCCTTGGTGCGCGGCGTGATGAGCCGCTCGACCCGATCGGCGGTCATGCGGAAATCGGGGTAGGTGTCACACGGCACGATGGTGCCGGTCGTGAGCGCCCCCATCTGCGGGTACATCACGAAGTACGGGTCGGGAACGATCGCCTCGTCGCCCCGGTCGAGCAGGCACAGGAACGCGAGCAGCAGGCCGCCGCTGGTGCCGCTCGTGACGATCGCCGAGAGACCGTGCTGGCTGCCGTGCCAGTCGAGCTCGTCGCCGAGCCGCTTCCAGATCGCCCCGAGCAGTTCGGGGATGCCCTGCGTGACCGTGTAGCCGTTGCGGTTCTCGCGGATCGCGTCGATCGCGGCCTGCTTCATCCGCTCGGGCACCGGGAAGTCGGGCTGGCCGATCGAGAGGTTGATCGGGTCCTTCAGCTTCGCGGCGAGATCGAAGACCTTGCGGATGCCGGACGCGTCGATGGCCCGCGCGCGATGACCGAGCAGGCGGCCGAGGTCGAGGCCGCCCGGCGTCGGGCTTGCGGGAGCGTTCGGTGCGGAAGGCACCGTCGGATCACTTCTTGCCGGCGGGAGCCTTCGCGCCCGCAGCCGGGGCCGCGGCCTTGCCGCCCGCGGCAGGAGCGGCGGCCTTCGCGCCGGCGCCACCGCCCGCAGCCGCGGCCTTCTCGGCGGTCGTGGTCTTCTTCTTCTTGCCGCCGACCACGAGGTTGCCGACCTTGACCAGGCCGAGCGGGCTGTTCTTCTCGCCCGCGAACTTCTCCTGCGACGAGAGCTTGGTGATGCGCTCGGCGCGGGTGAGCACGTTGCGGTGCTGGGAGAGGGCGCCGGACTTGGTCTTGAGGCTGCGGTGGATGGTCATGGCTGGGCTCGTTCCTGGCGTGCGTGTCGTTCAGCCGGCCTTCGCGGCGAACTTCCGTGGATAGAAGTCGCTGAAGTCCCGGTTGCCCCGCGCCGCCGACTTCCACTGGAGGCCGACGGAGCGGATCCTCGCCTCGAGCCGGAGCACCGGCTCCGATCGACGCTCGCCGGCCGCGAAGCCGGGAGTGACGATCACGAAGCGAAGTCCTCCAGTATCGTCGGGAACCGAGTGGGCATCAAGGTCTCGCTCCCGAGAGAACGCAACCATCCGGTCGGCGCTCGCGGCGGGCACCTGGGCGATCACGAAGTAGTTCAGGCCCTCGATCCGGGGATCCCCGGCGGAATTCGGGGGCGGGATCGGCCCAGGCAGGCCCCCAGACGCCTGGTTCCCAGACACTTGTTTCGCAGGCACTTGGTTCCCGGACCCCGCGATCGCAGGAGGAGCGGTCGGGATCGACGGGGGCTGCCCCACCGCGATGGTCGGGGCGGGCGACGGATCGGACTCCTCGACCAGGCGATCGAGGTCGTCCGCGGCCTGCTGGCCCATTCGATCCTGGGCGGCCCGTTGCCCGACCGCGAAGCCGTACAGGTAGGCGACGAGAACGAGCCCAAGCGCGGCGGCGGCGAGGCATCCCGCGGTGACCGGAGCGATCGTCCACGGCTGCGGCGGCCGGAACCCGCCGCCACCCGAGGGTATCGGGGCGGGCGAGTCGCCTTGATTCCGGATCAACTCGTAGAGGGCCGGCTGGGACCGCTTGGCCATTCGGTCATGGTACGGAATCGGACGGACGCGGGGTCGGACGGATGATCAAGGTCACCGCCGGGCCCGGGGCGGGCATCGCGCCGGTTCGGCATCGGTAGACCGGCGCGGCGACGTCGTCTCGATGCGGATGGACCGTGCCGATCGCGATCATCTCGTCGCCGAAGGTCGCGAGTCCGATGACCGATCCGGAGAAGTCGGCGACATAGTGCTCGCCGGGCCCGCGGATCCGGGCCAGCGACGGCGGATTCGGCCGGATCTCGCTGCCCGCGAAGACGAGCGGCGAGGCGAGCGACGAGCCGTCATCGGCCTCCGTCCAGGACCGGAGGGCGGCCTCACGGATCAGATTCCCGCGGATTTGCCGCACGAAAGCCTCGACTTCCGGCCCGGCGGGCGGCTGCGTGACGAGGGAACCGTCCGTATCGGACCGCCACCGGCCGGGATGACCGGGCTCGAGGCCGAGCGCGAGGAGACCTGCATGCACGGAACTCGGCGGAACGGCGATCGACAGCAGTGACTCGTGCTCGCGGGTTCCCTGGAGGCAGACCAGCTGCTCGAGGAAGCCGACGTTGCACGCGACGCGAGCCGCGACCCGCACCTCGTTCCGCTCTCGATCGACGACGACGCCGGGAGCGATCGCGACCCCATCCGCATCGACCGGGACGACGCTCGCGGGCACGGCGATCGCCACGACCGAGACCGCCGCGGCCATGCGGGCGAGCCGCACCGAGCGGAAGGTGCGGGCGGGACGGACGTGGGTTCGGGAGTCGGTCACGGCTCGAGCCCGCGGGAACGCGAGGGGATAACCGGAAAGAAAAAGGCCCGGCGGGGGCGAACCCCTGCCGAGCCCTTCCGGGGGCAAATGGAACGGCCGGCGGTTTGCCGGCGTGTTCGAGAGAGTACACAGTCTCGCCCTCCAAGCAAGAACTGCTCGGCGATTTCGGGGAATCCCGACGAGGTTTCGAAGTACGGGGCCCCCTCCATCCGACCCGGACCCGGCTTCCGGAATCGAGAGCCGGGCGCCCTTCTGGCCGCAGGCAGGCCGCAGGGCCGGGCTTCGTCCGCTAAGGTCTCGCTTCGTGCATTCCCTCGAGCGAACCGTCCGTCTCGGCATCCTTCCTCCGCCTGACCGGGCGAGGGCGGCGGCCGAGGCATCCCGCAACGGATGGGCCGGCGTCCCGTCACCGGTCGGTCTCTCCGTGCATGCCGAGATCACCGTCGAGGTCGAGGGCGAGCCCGATACGACCAGCGGTTACGTGATCTCGATCCGCGAGATCGACGACGCCGTCCGCGAGGCCGGCCTGCCGCACCTCGAGCGGGCCTTCGACACCTCGTTCCGGGCGACGCGTCCCGACGAGGTCGCCGACCCCGTCGAGACGCTCGTGGCCCTCGGCCGGGATGTCTCGGCCCGCATCGATCCCCTCGCCGGCCGCCGGCGGGTCCGGCGGATCGAGTGGCGGCTCTCGCCGTATCGTTCCTTCACGATCTTCCTCAGAGCGGAACCGAACATGCCCCCGACCGCCGAACGTGCCGAGATCTCCGTCGAATGCGAGTTCTCGGCGGCACACCGGCTGAACTGTCCCGAGCTCGACGACGCGGCGAACCGGGCCCTCTTCGGGAAGTGCAACCATCCGCACGGGCACGGCCACAACTACCGGGTCGAGGTCGCGGTGCGGATCCCCCCCGCCCGGCTGCCGTTCACGGTCGCCGAGCTCGAACGGATCGTCGACGAGACCGTGATCCGCCGGTTCGACCACAAGAACCTGAACGTCGACTGCCCCGAGTTCGCCGCCCTCAACCCGTCGGTCGAGCACATCGCACGGACCTGCCACGACCTGCTGGCGGCCCCCATCGCCGCGACGGGCGGTTCGCTCGCGCACGTCACCGTGTGGGAGACCGGGAAGACCCGCTGCCGCTACCCGTCCGGCGGCGGGTGAAGCCCGAAGCCCCAACCCGCCGACGAACGGCCCTCCACCCGACCCGAAACCGGACCACCGACATGAGCCTTCCCATCCGAGCGTTCCGATCGATCGTGCTCGTCCTCGTGATGCTGCCGACCGCGGCCGCCGCAGGGCAGGCGCCCGCCGCCGACCTCGACGCGATCCGCACCGAGTACCGGTCGCTGGCCGAGTACATCCGCAAGCGGCAGTCGGTGGGCGACGAGGAGCGGAAGGCGTCCGAGGCCCTCGCCGGACGGCTGCTCGCCTCGCTCGACGCGGGCGGGAACGACCCGGCGCTGCTCGCGATGGCGGTGCAGCTGGCGACCTGGTCGGGTTCCGAGGCGACGATCGACGCCGCGTACGCCAAGATCCTCGCGGCGCGACCCGACAACGACGTCGCGCTTTCGCAATGGCTCACCTCGCTCACCGGCCGCGGCGACGGCGAGCGGGCGGTCGCCGAGGCGTCGGCCCGAGTGAGCGACCTGACCCGCATGCCCCGCACCGCGATGAGCGTCGCCGAGGCGTACATCGCCCTCAACCGCTTCGACGACGCCGAGGTCCTGCTCGAGTCGCTCGGGCCCGCCGCGATGGCCCGCGAGGTCGCGACCCGCAACAAGCCGATGCGGCTCCGCCTGCCCGAGCTGCAGCAGCGCTGGGCC
>JBEIUL010000482.1:0-2136 GCA_040374395.1 Phycisphaeraceae bacterium | reverse complement strand
CTCAACTTCGTCGCCCTCGACGGGAACATCGGCTGCCTCGTGAACGGCGCCGGTCTCGCGATGGCCACGATGGACATCATCAAGCTGCACGGCGGTCAGCCCGCGAACTTCCTCGACGTCGGCGGCGGCGCGAGCGAGGAGGCGGTGACCGCGGCGTTCCGGATCATCCTCAAGGACGCGAAGGTCAAGGGCGTCCTCGTGAACATCTTCGGCGGAATCATGCAGTGCGACAAGATCGCCCGGGCGATCGTGGCGGCCGCGAAGAGCGTCGGCTTCAAGGTGCCGCTCGTCGTCCGGCTCGAGGGCACGAACGTCGACGAGGCCCGGAAGATCCTCGCCGCGGCGAAGGGCGAGATCCCGACGATGGAGGCCGCGGGCGACCTCGCCGACGCGGCCCGCAAGGTCTGCCGGGCGGTGGCCTGAACGGCCGGGGATGCTCGTCCTCTTCGACATCGACGGAACGCTGCTGCGCTCGACCGGCGTCGGGATGGGGGCGATGCGCCAGGCGATCGAGTCGATGTACCCGGGGCTTTCGTTTCCCTTCGAGGGGATTCCGATCGCGGGACGCCTCGATACGCTCATCTGGCGTGACCTGCTCGCCCTCCACGCCATCCCGCCCCGCGACGACGATCACGACGAGTTCCGACGCCGCTACGTCGAAGGCATGGCCAGGCGGGTCGCGGCCGGGGCCGACATCCGGGCCCTGCCGGGGGCGGGAGCGCTCGCGGCCCGGCTTGCCGCCGAGGCGGGCGTGACGGTCGGGCTGCTCACCGGGAACTACGCCGAGACCGGACGGATGAAGATCGACGCGGCCGGCCTCGACTCGGGCCTCTTCCGCATCGGGGCGTTCGCGGGTGACGGCCCCGACCGGCGTTCGCTGGTTCCGGTGGCGATGCGGCGACTCGAGGATCACGAGGCTCGTGGGGTCGCGCCGGACGACGTCGTCGTCATCGGCGACACGCCCCTCGACGTCGATTGCGCCGCCGCCCACGGCTGCCGGAGCCTCGCGGTCGCGACGGGGCACCACCGCGAGGAGGAGCTCCGCTCGTCCGGCGCCGATCTCGTGGCCGCGACGCTTGCGGAGACCGATGGGCTGGCCGCTTGGATCCTCGACGGCCGCGGCGGGCGACGGCGATAGACTGGCGAGAGGGCCCCGGAGATGGCGCACGACGACCCGTCGATCCTCGTCAGTTTCGACGTCGAGGAGTTCGACGCGCCGCTGTCCCGCGGGGTCGACATCGGCCTCGGCGAGCAGATGGAGATCGGCGGCCGCGGCCAGGCCCGGACGCTTGACCTCCTCGATGCCGCGGGCGTGATCGCGACGATGTTCACCACCGCGAGCTTCGCGGAGTGGCATCCCGAACTCCAGCGGCGCGCGGCCGCCGGGCACGAGATCGGCAGCCACGGCCGGGTCCACGGCTCGTTCGTCGAGGCGGATCTCGCGCTCAGCCGCGCGGCGCTGCGGGCCTCGAGCGGCCAGGAGGTCCTCGGCTTCCGCCGCGCCCGGCTGCAGGCGACCGATCCGGCCGCGATCCTCGCCGCGGGCTACCGCTGGGACAGCTCGGAGAACCCCATCTGGCTTCCGGGCCGGTACAACCACCTCGGCGATCCCCGCGTGCCGTATCGAAAGGGAGATCTCGTCGAGCTGCCGATCTCGGCGTCGCCGTTCCTGCGGATTCCGCTCTTCTGGCTGGCGTGGAAGAACCTCCCGATGGCAGTCGTGCGCGACGCCAGCGCCCGCTGCCTCGACCGCGACGGGCTGCTGAACGTGTTCTGGCACCCGTGGGAGTTCGTCGACCTCTCGCGGAGCGGGCTTCCCCGGTACATGCGGTCGGTCGACGGCGAGCGGGCGTGCGACCGGCTGGCCGCGTACCTCGACTGGCTCCGGCCCCGGGGGGCGTTCCGGACGATCAGCGATTGGGTCGGGCGCAACCCGCTGCCCCCCCGCGGCTTGGCCGCTTGATCGCCAGCGCCCCCGCTTGACGCTCGCGTGGACAACCTGACCGTTCGCCCGGCCCGGCGGGGCTTGCCGTACTTTCGCGTCCGGAACCATGGAAAGCGACCCCTCCTCGCTCGCCAACGACTTTTACGTGAACCAGAAGATCGGGCTCACGCTCGATCTGCCGGGTTCGCGCG
>JBEIUL010000442.1:0-2405 GCA_040374395.1 Phycisphaeraceae bacterium | reverse complement strand
GCACGTCGCCCATCATCGCGAGCGGCGCGGTCCGCCCGATCGCGACCGACCCCTCGGGAACCGGCGTGCCGTTGCAGGTGTTGTCGAAGTAGCGGCCGATCCAGCCCGTGCCCTTCGCGTCGAGTCGGCCCGTGTGCCAGATGTCCATCGAGGTGAAGTGCGAGCGGTTCGGGTTCGGGTATCCGACGCCCTGGATCACCGAGGCCTCGCCGGCGTCGACCAGTTCCTTGAGGCCCGCGAGGTTCGGGTGGAGGCCGATCCCCCGCGACGCGTCGAGCTCGATCGCGGCGCCCTGCCCGTTCGAGCCCGGCGCCGCGATCGCCAGGTTGTTCCGGGCCCGGTGGTAGTCGGCCATGCCGTACGGCACGACGGTGTTCAGCCCGTCGTTCCCGCCGCCGAGCTGGACGACGACCAGCACCCGCTCGTCGGGCACGCCCGGCCGACTCGAGAGGAGGCTGCCCTCGGGCCGAAGCATCGCCTCGGCCGACTCCTGCAGGAAGAACGGCAGCGTCGAAGAGAGCGACGCGAGCGTCGCGCCCCGCTGCAGGAAGAGGCGTCGGGTGTACGCGGCGGGGGTGTCGTTCAGCACAGCTGGTACTCCGGCAACGCGGTGATGAGGCAGAGGGCCCCGAGCAGGCGATCGTTCGAGGGGCGGCCCGGGCCGAGGACATCGGCGACGGCGGCGATCCGTTCGGGCGACGGCGGCACGGCAAGCGAGACCCGCAGCAGCCACTCGGCGAGCTCGCGGGGGTCGGGCGGCAGGTCGCCCGCGGCCCGGAGCGGCTCGTCGATCAGGTGACCGGCGTCGAAGCGGGCGTTCGAGAGTTCCCAGTCGTAGGTGTTCGGCCGCCGGCCCGTGATCAGGTAGACGAGCAGGTTCTGCCGCACGAAGAGCGTCGAGGTGTTGATCCAGCTGCGGCCGCCGTCCCAGCCCTTCACGTTCGGCGGCTGGAAGAGGTTCTGGCCCATGAGGTCGGCCGCGCTCGCGAGCGCCGAGAGCTCGCGGGTCGGCGTGCGGAACGACCGGATCGCCTGCACGGCGAGCTGGATCGGGCTCTTGATCACCGCCCCCTGGTTGGCCGGGCCGTGGAACCACGCGCTGCGGAAGAGCGCCTTGAGGACCGGCTTCAGCTCGTACCTCGCCTCGCGCAGCTCGCTCGCCATCCCGACGACCGCCTCGCGGGTCGCCGCGTCGGGCTCGCCCGGGGCGTCGTTCACGAGGAAGCGGTGGAGCTTCAGGCAGAGGAACTCGCTCGCCTCGCGGCGGCGCATCAGGATCCGCACGAGGTCGTCGCCGTCGAACCGCCCGCGGACCCCGAGAATCGCCTTCGGACGCGGGTCATGTTGGCCGTCGTCGAAGCGGAACTCGTCGTCGCGGAACGTGTAGCCGGTCAGGGCCCGCGCCGCCTCCTTGATGTCGTCCTCGGTGTAGCCGTTGCCCTCGCCGAGCGTGAAGAGCTCCATCAGCTCGCGGGCGAGGTTCTCGTTCGGCCGTCCCCGGCGGTTCTCGTCGTTGTCGAGGTACTTGATCATCGCCGGGTCGCGGATGATCGCGCCGACGAGCTCGGCGACGTTGCCCGTCGCCATCCGCCGGAACAGGTTGTTCTGGGCGAGGCAGTGCCAGCTGTCCTCGATGGTGCGGTATCCGGTCGCGAAGTGCCCGTGCCAGAAGAGGGTCATCTTCTCCTCGAGCGGACGCCCGGTCTCGATCATCCGCTTGAGCCACCACTTCCGCATCTCGGCGAGCTGCAGGCGGTCGCGCCGCTCTCGCTCCTGCCGCATCCGCTGGATCTGGGCGAGGGCGTTCTCGTCGTTCGCGGCGCGGGCCCGCCGCGCGAATGCCTGCTCCTCGGGCGTCGGCGGCCCCATGATGTCGGCGTCGAAGGGGGTCGCCTCCGTGGGCTCGGGACGATCGTCGTAGTCGACGATGTAGTCGACCGCGGCGTCGAGGCCCATCGCCCGTACCGCCTCGACCTGCGCGGGCGTACCGCCGAACCCGGCCCGGTTCAGCAGGTGCCGGGCCTCGGCGAACCCGAACGACTTCGGAGGCAGTGGCTTGAGCGGTGCGGCCATCGGACGGTTCCCCGCAGGCGAGGTCATCGGTGAGGAACGGGGTTTCCCCCGCGAGAGTATGCGAGGGGAACGGCGGCCGGTCGCCGTCGATTTCAGTTTTTCCCTGCCTCAGCCGCGGAATCGCCGGCCGGGCGGGCCTCGCGTGGTCCGATCAGTCCGGCCACGAGGAAGACCCCGACCGGGACCGCGAGCAGCCAGCGGGGGCCGCCGAGGACCGAGGCGACCGCGGGGGGCGTGGCCACGGCGAGGGCCGCCACGTACGCCCATGGCATCCCGCGAGCGGCATCCGGCAGCGAGCGGACGGCCTTGAGCAGGCGATCGAGCGGCCGGTC
>JBEIUL010000491.1:0-2079 GCA_040374395.1 Phycisphaeraceae bacterium | reverse complement strand
GGAGGCGGCGGCGGCGCGGCGGCTGCGGCTGCCCAGACAGAGTTCGACGTCATCCTCAAGGAGGCGGGCGCCAAGAATATCGAGGTCATCAAGGTCGTCAGCGAAGCGACCGGCCTCGGCCTCAAGGAGGCCAAGGACCTCGTCGACGGGGCCCCGAAGACCGTCAAGGAAAAGGTCTCGAAGGAAGACGCCGACAAGCTCAAGACCGCCCTCGAGGGCGCCGGCGCCAAGGTCGAGATCAAGTAACCGGTTTCGAAGCGACCGGGCCCGGCCCGGCCTGGCGGCACCCCCGAAACCCTCGGGAACCGCCGGGCCGGCCGGTCCCGTACCCCCTCCCGGACCGCCTCTTGTGGGCGGACCGGTTCGTACGTACACTGTCCCGCTTCGGCAGACCCGGTGACCCCTCGGCCCATGCAGCAATCCAGAGGCTTGACCAAGGCCCGTTGAACGCGTGCCCGCGACCGGTTTCCCGGCCTCGCGGGCCGGGTTCGGCGGTCCTGTCCACGCCACCGTCGCGTTCGTCGCGGCGTCACCACCCCAGGCGGAGTTCGGAAGAAGGACATCTCTCTCGGCATCTCCCGCCGCGTCGCGGCAGGTCGATCGGGGCACGGCCCCAAGGGAACCCAGGATGGCAACGAGCGTCACTCGACAGGTCCGGAACTTCGCCAAGCGTGAGGCCGCGGTCCCGGTGCCCGACCTGACCCTGGTGCAGCAGGACGCCTACGAGCGGTTCCTCCAGCTCGCGAAGCCGCACGAGAAGCGCGACCCGCGCCTGGGTCTCGAGGCGCTGATGCGCGAGATCTTCCCGATCGAGAGCTACGACGCCTCGATGCGGCTCGAGTACCTGCACTACAAGCTCGACCCGCCCCGCTACCGCCCGGACGAGTGCCGCGAGCTGCGGCTGACCTACGGCATGCCCTTCCGCGTGGGCGTCCGTCTGGTGCGGAACGGCAACGCCGAGATCTCCGAGGAGGAGATCTACCTCGGCGAGATCCCGATCCTGATGGGCGGCGGCGAGTTCATCGTGAACGGCGCCGAGCGCTGCATCGTGAGCCAGCTGCACCGGTCGCCCGGCGTCGACTTCTCGATCGTCTCGAGCTTCGGCGACCGGCCGCTGCACAGCGCCCGCATCATCCCCGAGCGCGGCTCGTGGATCGAGCTCGAGGTGACCAAGAAGGACGTCCTGGCGATGCGGATCGACCAGTCGACGAAGCTCGCGGCCACCACCTTCCTCCGCGCCCTGAGCGAGGAGTTCGGCTCGACCGACCGCATCCTCGAGCACTTCTACGACCTCGAGAACGTCAAGGTCGAGAAGCTGAAGCCCGAGATGTACTCGGCCGAGATGATCGTCGACAGCGACAGCGGCGAGGTGATCTGCAACGCCGGCCAGATGCTGGGCGAGAACGGTGTCGCGGCCCTCGCGGCGTCGGCCCTCAAGACCGCCCGCGTCATCGCCAATCCCGGCGACCCGCTGATCCTGAACACCATCGCCGAGGAGCGGCTCGACTTCCTCGCCGACGTGACCGAGTACGAGTCGGCGCTCCTGAAGATCTACGGCCGCCTCCGCCCCGGCAACCCGCCGCAGGTCGACAAGGCGAAGGCCCTCTTCAAGGAGAAGTTCTTCGACGAGAACCGCTACCGCCTCGGCCGCGTCGGCCGCTTCCGCATCAACCGGAAGTTCGAGGACGACAAGCGATACCCGGTGGTCGGCGAGGAGGTCCAGCACCTCCGCGCCGAGGACTTCCTCGCGGTCGTCCAGTACATCATCGACCTCCGCGGCAAGCGGACCCGGGCCCACGTCGACGACATCGACCACCTCGGCAACCGCCGCCTCCGCACGCTCGACGAGCTCGCGGTCGAGGAGATGCGGAAGGGCTTCCTCAAGCTTCGCCGCACCGTCCAGGAGCGGATGAGCGTCAAGGACCCCGAGGAGATGGCGAAGATCGCCGACCTCGTGAACTCGAAGTCGATCTCGAGCGCCATCGAGTTCTTCTTCGGCCGCAGCGAGCTCTCGCAGGTGGTCGACCAGACCAACCCGCTCTCGATGCTCGTCCACGAGCGGCGGCTCTCGGCCCTCGG
>JBEIUL010000398.1:0-2796 GCA_040374395.1 Phycisphaeraceae bacterium | reverse complement strand
CGTCGCCGGACGGGCCGAGCGGCAGGAACTCGACGCCTCGCGCGGCGAGCTCGCGGCCGCGCGGCGACTCGCGATTCGCCTCGAGCGTGGCGATCGCGAGCGGGGCGTCGCGCAGGTCGAGCAGGGCCCGCCCGTCGGGCAACGCCAACCGCGGATCGACCACGACCCGCCGCGCGACCCGCCGCCGGCCCCGCCCGCGGGCGGTGAGCCGCGGATCGTCGGCCAGCACCGTGCCGAGGCCGGTCACGATCGCGTCGACGCGGCCGCGTTCGCGATGCACGAGCGCCCGGCTGCGGGCGTTCGACAGCCACTTCGAATCGCCGCTCGCGGTCGCGATCTTCCCGTCGAGGGTCTGCGCCCATTTCGCGATCACCCACGGTAGGCCGGTCGCCACCCGCCTCAGGAAGGGGCGGTTCAGCTCGTCGGCCTCGGGAATCGCCAGTCGCTCGACCGCGATGCCGGCCGCCTCGACGCGGGCCGCGCCGCCGCGGGCCTTCGGGTGCGGATCGGCCGTCGCGTAGACGACCCTCGCCACGCCCGCCGCGATGAGCGCCTCGCTGCACGGCGGCGTCCGGCCGTGGTGGTCGCACGGCTCGAGCGTCACGTACGCGGTGGTTCCCCGCGCGGCCGCGCCCGCCCGCGCCAGGGCCATCGCCTCGGCGTGCGCCTCGCCGCAGCGGCGATGGAACCCCTCGGCGACGATCCGCCCGTCGCGGACCAGCACGCAGCCGACCGTCGGGTTCGGTTCCGCCCCGCCGCGACCGCGAAGCGCCAGCCGCACCGCGCGGCGGAGGAACGCCCGGTCGGCGTCGCCGCTCACGCGAACGCCTCCGCCTCGTCGTGCCGCTCGGCCTCCGAGGATTCCGCCTCGGTCGGTCCGGTGAACCGCACCGTCGCGACGAGCACGTCGTCGTCGATCACGCCGCGGGCGTGGTTGTCGACCAGCGTGAGGATGCCTTGCGAGAGCGGGCCGCCCGCCGTGCCCTCCCGTCGCAGCGCCTCGCGCAGCCGCTCGAGCCCGAGCTTGCGGCCTTCCCGGTCGCGCGACTCGAACGCCCCGTCGGTGTAGAGCAGCAGCGTGTCGCCCGCCGCGAGCCGCAGCGAAAGCTCGCCCACGCCGAACTCGCCCGGGGGCAGCACGCCGAGCATCGGCTCGGTGCTGTCGAGGTCGCGCACCGACCCGTCGGCCGAGCGCAGGAAGACCGGCGGATGCCCGGCGTTCGCGCAGGTCAGGTCGCCGGCCCGCGGGTCGAGCCGCAGGTAGATCGCGCTCGCATGGATCCCGTGCGGGGCGAGCGTCAGCAGCACGTAGCGGTTGAGCAGCCCGAGCACCTGGCCCGGCCGCAGGTAGGGGTGCTCGAACCGGATCCGCTCGAGCTCGCCGTAGAGCCGGTTCACGGTCATCGCGCTCGCGAGCCCGTGCCCGGTCACGTCGAGGAGGGCCACGTGCAGCGTTCCCCGCCCGTCGCTCCAGGCGTGCACGAAGTCGCCGCCCATCTCCTGCGCCGGCCGGTAGCGGTAGTCGAAGGCGAATCCCGGGGCCGCGAACGGCCGCGGGAAGAGGCTCTCGTGCAGGACCTTCGCCTGCTCGATCTCGCGCCGCATCGCCCGGAAGAAGCGGCTGGTGACCGCGCGGCGGAACTGCCGGCGATGCCGCGACAGCCGCTGCCAGGCGATCAGCACGCCCGGCGCGAGCACGAGCGGAGCCGCGACCGCCCCCAGGATCCCGACCGGCAGGGCCCCGACGCCGCCGGCGAGCCACGCGAGCGAAAGGTGGTACGCCGCCCACGCCCCGAGCAGCCATGCCATCGGCCGCAGCGATTCCCGCGGCGTCCACGGCAGGAAGAGGCACGCCGTCAGGTGCCAGAACGCCAGCGAGATCAGCGGCGTGTTCGACGCCCCGGGATCGGCCCGGTGCAGGCCGATGTTCCACGCGAGATTGAGGCCGCCGAGCCAGAGGATGAGCCGCGTCGCGGTGCGGGCCGCGTCGGAACGGGTGTCGATCCGCCTCGACTCGACGAGGAGGAAACGGGACAGCACGCCGAGCGTGGCGAGCGTTCCCGCGAGGGCGTAGAGGTGCGGCCCGAGCTCGAGCCTCGCCGCGGTGGCGGTGCCCTCGAGCTGCGTCGCGGGATCGTCGAGGGCCGGTCCCGCCGAGAGCCCGATCCGGATCGCGCGGACGAGGATCGACACGCACTCGTAGAGCGCGTACGCGAGGCAGAGCCAGCGGAACCTTCTGCGGAACCACTCCTCGAGCTCGAGCTCGTACTCGCCCCGCTCGCGGCTCCCGCCGAGTTCCGGCTCGTGGCTCGCGAGGTTGCTGGAGGCGTCGGCGGCCATCGGGGCGGTCATGGTAGGGGGGAGGCAAAAAGGAAACCGGGCCGCCCGGCGGGAGCGCGGGCGACCCGGGATTTCGCTGCAGAGGTCGCGATCAGCCCTTGGTGAGCACCGCGTCCTTGAGGCGGTCGGGCATGAGCCGGTACTCGGCCGGCTCCATGGTCGAGGTCGCCCGGCCCTGGGTCATCGACCGGAGGCTCGTGGTGTAGCCGAAGAGCTCGGCGAGCGGCACCTCGGCGGTGATGATCCGCACCACGCCACGCATCTCGCTGTCGACGATGTGGCCGCGACGGCTCGAGATGTCGCCCGAGACGTTGCCGAAGAACTCGTCGGGCGTCGTGACCACGAGCTTCATGATCGGCTCGAGGAGGCCGATGCCGGCCTTGGTGCACGCCTCGCGGAAGGCGAGGGCTCCGGCCTGCTCGAACGCCACCTGGCTCGAGTCGACGTCGTGGTACG
>JBEIUL010000428.1:0-2546 GCA_040374395.1 Phycisphaeraceae bacterium | reverse complement strand
GGCCCGGCAGCGGGCGCCGCGCGGGGCTCCTGAGCGACTGGTTCCTCGCCGCCCGCGGCGACGATGGCTCGCTCGTCACCGTCGCGAGCGCGTACTCCGGACTCGACGACGCGGAACTGCGCGAGCTCGACCGCATCCTGCGGGAATCGACCGTCGAGCGGAAGGGCCCGTTGCGGATCGTCGAGCCGTCGGTCGTGCTCGAGATCGGCTTCGAGGGGATCGCGGAAAGCCCGCGGCACAAGGCGGGCGTCGCGCTGCGGTTCCCGCGGGTGCTGAGGTGGCGGCGGGACAAGACGCCGGACGCGGCGGACTCGCTCGCGTCGCTGCGAAAACTCCTCGGGTGAACCTCACACCGTGCAGATCGCGACCGCCTCGGCGAGGCTCGTCGCGGGGTCCCGCCTCGGCATGAACTCGTGGGCGAGGAAGCCCGTGAAGCCGAGGTCGGCGATCGCCTCGCAGATCGCCCGGTAGTTGAGCTCCTGCGTCGCGTCGATCTCGTTCCGCCCCGGGTTTCCCGCGGTGTGGTAATGGGCGATCGCGTCCTGGTGGGTCCGGATGGTGCGGATCACGTCGCCTTCCATGATCTGCATGTGGTAGATGTCGTAGAGCAGCCGGAACCGGTCGGAGCCGACCTTCTGCACGAGCTCGGCGCCCCACGGCGTGCGGTCGCACATGTAGTCGCCGTGGTCGACCTTCGAGTTGAGCAGCTCCATGACGAGCGTCACGCCGTGCCGCTCGGCGAGCGGGGCGACCCGCTTCAGGCCCTTCGCGCAGTTCGCGAGCCCGTCCGAGTCGGACATGCCGCGGCGGTTCCCGCTGAAGACCACCATGTTCGGGATCCCGAGGCCTTTCGCGACCGGCAGCATCCGGGCGAGCTCGGCCTCGAGGCGGTCGTGGTTCTCGACGCGATTGAAGCCGTCGGGAATCGTCGAGGGACCGTTCGCGACGGCGCAGGTCATTCCGTATTTCGGCGGCACGCTCCACTCCGATTCCGAGAGCAGGTCGATGCCCTTGAGCCCGAGACCCGACGAGAGCTCGCAGAGCTGGTCGAGGGTCATTCCGCCGAAACACCACCGCGAGACCGATTGCTTGAGACGGCCGGTCGAGGGCGGGGCGGCCGGGGGCTGTCCGGAGGCTTGGGCGGAGGTCGTTCCGGTCGCGTGCATGGCGGCGAGGGCCCCGGCGCTGCCGGTGGCGAGGAAGTCGCGGCGGTTGAGCATCGCCGCAGCGTAGCGGGCGAGAACGTCCGGCGGAACCGGCGTCCCGCGGATTCGCGGCCTACCGCTCGGGATCGGCCGGATCGCTCGCGACCGCCTTCAGCGTGATCGTGCCCACGTCGCTGTCGCCGCGGCCGAGGGTGAACGGCACCGGTTCGGGCGTGGTCCACAGGACGCGGCCGCGGTCGGTGATCGTCGCGGAAATCGCGACTTTCCCGTCGGCGCGGACGTTCCCGCTCGCGACCGGGATCGCGAAGGCGACCGGGACCTGCACCGGATCGGTGGTCCGGCTCGACGCGAGGGTCGTGCCGCCGTGGCCGCCGAGGACTTTCACCTCGACCACCGCGTCGGGCGTGAGGGCGATCCGCTCGAGATAGGTCACCGAGCCGGTGACGAACGGGCTCGAGGGCACCGTCCCCGGCGGGCTGAAGCAGCCGGCGAGGGCGATCGGGAACAGGCACGCGAGAAGGGCGGCGACACGCATCGCCCCAGCCTATCGCGTAGCCTGCGACCGATGGGCCCGACGGTGCCGTACACGCTTCCCGACGCTCCGGCGGACGCGCTCGCCGCGGCGCGGGAGTTCCACCGCCGCATGGCCTCCCGCCGCAGCGTGCGGCAGTTCTCGCCGCGACCGGTCGACCGTGCGGTCATCGAGGCGTGCGTCGCCGCGGCGGGCACCGCGCCGAGCGGGGCGAACAAGCAGCCGTGGACCTTCGTCGCGGTCTCCGATCCGGACCTCAAGCGGCGGATCCGGCTCGGGGCCGAGGAGGAAGAGCGGACGTTCTACGCCGAGCGGGCCACGCCCGAGTGGCTCGCGGATCTCGCCCCGATCGGCACGGATGCGGACAAGGGCTTCCTCGAGACCGCCCCGTGGCTCATCGCGGTCTTCCGCCGGATGCGCGACGAGCGGCCCGGCCGCGCGAGCGACAAGGTCTACTACCCGGTCGAGAGCGTGGGCATCGCGGTCGGGTTCCTGCTGGCGGCGATCCACCACGCGGGGCTGGTCACGCTCACGCATACCCCGAGCCCGATGGCGTTCCTCGCGTCGATCCTCGGGCGGCCCGCGCACGAGCGGCCGTTCCTGCTGATGCCGGTCGGGTATCCGGCCGACGAGTGCCGCGTGCCCGACCTGCGGCGGAAGGAACTGCACGAGATCCTCGTGGTGCGCGAGGCGTCGCGATGAACGGCGCGGTCCCGGCGGTCCAGCTCGCCGATCTCCTGCTCGCGGCGGGGGGCGTCGGTCTCGTCGATACAGGCGCCGCCCCGGTCGCCGTACACCCCCGTGGTACTGCCGAAGACGAGGTGCTGCACCCGGCCGCCCCGGGCCAG
>JBEIUL010000540.1:0-1791 GCA_040374395.1 Phycisphaeraceae bacterium | reverse complement strand
GTGGGGCTCGAACGTGTACGGCTCGTCGCAGTGGCAGGTGAGCGACACGCTCACGCTGAACGGCACCGGCATGATGCTGCTCGAGGACCGCGAGTACATCACCAACGGCGGCGGCTTCTTCGACAACCTCGCCCGCGGCTCGGTCGGGGCCGAGATGCGGCACTCGCCCGACCTCACGACCTACGTCGAGTACCGCTACGTCGCCCCCACGCTCAGCGAGCTGCTGCAGCTCGGCGCGACGTACCAGATCGGCAAGAAGTACACGTTCACCGTGAGCCCGCAGATCGACCTGCTCGTCGGCGACATCCGGGCGATCACCGCGGGCCTCGCCCGGCGATTCCCCGACTTCGACCTCAACCTCTTCGGCGGCTACGACATCGTGAGCGACCAGACCTCGGTCAGCCTCTCGATGCGGATCCCCGCGAACGCCTCGCCGCCCCTGCCCGCGTTCGGGCTGCCCCGCGACACGCCGTGAGCGGGCTTCCGGCCATCCCCACCATCGTGGTGAGCGGCCTGCCCCGCAGCGGGACGAGCGCGGCGATGCAATGCCTCGCGGCCGGCGGCGTCGATTCGGTGACCGACGGGGTGCGGACGCCCGACGCCGACAACCCCCGCGGCTACCTCGAGCTCGAGGCGGTCAAGCGGCTGAAGACCGACCGGGCGTGGCTCGACGGGGCGGCGGGCAAGGCGGTGAAGGTCATCCACCTGCTGCTGCCCGAGCTGCCCGACGACCGGCCGTACCGCGTGGTCTTCCTGCGGCGCGAGCTCGGCGAGGTGGTCCGCTCGCAGGCGGCGATGCTCGAACGGGGCGGGAAGAAGCCCGCGCTGCCCGCCGACCGGCTGGTCGCGATGTACGAAGCCCAGCTCCGGCAGGTCGACGCGTGGCTCGCGGCCCGGCCGAACTTCGCGCGGCTCGACGTCGAGCACGCGCGGCTCGTGCGCGAGACGGTGCCGACCGTCGCCGCGATCGCCGACTTCGTCGAGGCCGGGCTCGGCCGGCCGCTCGACCGCGCCGCGATGGCCGCGGCGATCGACCCGTCGCTGCACCGCAACCGATCCTGAACCCGTCCGTTCAGCCGCGATCCGGTCGCGTCGCCCACTCGACGGCGCCCCGCGCCATCGCCGGCGATTCCCCGCCCCGCGCCGCCTCGGCCGCGTGACGGTCGGCGGCGGCCGCATTCCCCCGCTCGCGATGGATCGCGGCGAGCATGCGGTGCGCCTCGATCAGCCCGGGCTGCAGCCGAACCGCGATCTCGAGGCTCTGGACCGCCTGGTCGAGCATCCCGAGCCACGCGAGGGCGACGCCGAGCAGCAGGTGCCCCTCCGGCAGCGCCTGCTGGATCTCCATCGCCTCGAGGCACGCCTCGGCCGCAGGTTCCCACTGCCGGTCGCCGAGCAGGGCCCGGGCAAGGCCGAGCCGCACGTTCGGGTCGCGGGGCTCGCGATCGACGGCGCGGCGTTGGTGCTGGATCGCCTCGGACCAGAGCCCCGCGGCGGCGCAGAGCTCGCCGAGCGTCCGCGCCGCCTCGGCACGGCCCGCCAGCCGCGGCTCGATCGCGGCGATGACCGACCGGGCCTCGGTCTCCCGACCCGCGGCGGCGAGCGCCCCCGCCAGCATCGTGCGACCGTCGAGGTCGTCGGGCGTGCGGCCGAGATACGCCTCGAGCGTCGCGATCGCGTCGGCGAAGCGAAGCGTCGCGACCTGGCACCGGGCGAGGCTGAGCGCGAATCTCGGCTCGTCGGGGCGGGCCTCGACCAGCCGCTCGAACACCGGGATCGCCTCGGCCGGCC
>JBEIUL010000539.1:0-1810 GCA_040374395.1 Phycisphaeraceae bacterium | reverse complement strand
GCCTGCGACGTCCACGTCTCGCTGCTCGACGACGCCTCGACGGTCTCCGCGTTCCAGACGCCGGCGAAGCTCACCGACGCCCTGGCCGGCGGGCTGGCGGTCGTCGGGCGGCCGTCGCCCGGCACCGCCGACATCCTCGAAGGCGTCGGAGGTTCCGCCGCGACGCTCGACGAGCTGGGCGTCGAGCTGGCCCGGCTGCTGCGCGATCCGGCGGCCCGTCGCGAGCGGGGCCGCGCCGGTCGGGCGTGGTACGAGCGTCACTTGACGGTCGAGGCGAACGCGAGGACCCTCGATGATCTCGCCCGCGCCGTGCTGGCGAAGGGCCCGGGTTCGTTCCGGGCGGGCCTCGCCGACGGCCTCGATCTGCTGTTCGGCCGCATGCTGGTCGGCCCCGGGCCGAACGGCCGGGCCGGACGGGGTTTGCGGGGTCCGCGCCGCCCGGGGCCCGCCTCCGACTTGGGCACCGAGCGGGGGGAACGCGCATGAGCCGTCCGAACCTCATCGCTCCCGTGCTCACGTTCGACCACAACGCGGTCGTCACCCGCCACATGATCGCCCGGTACGAGGCGCTCTGGCCGGGCCATCCGTTCACCTTCCGGATCCCGTACCAGGACCGCGCCGCCGTGTCCGATCATCCGCGATGCGAACTCGTCGAGTCGCCGCCCGACATCCAGGGCTCGATGCGGGCCCTGCTCGCCGGACTCGACGACGACGCGTGGATCTACTGGTGCATCGACGACAAGTATCCGGTCCATCTCGATCTCGGGCGGATCGAGCCGATCGTGGCGGCGATCCGCGACGGCGTCCCGTCCGAGGTCGCGGGCGTCCTCTTCTGCCGGGCCCGCCGCATGCTCGAGCCGGCGTTCCTGACCGACGACCGTCGCTCGCTCGGCGGCCTGTCGCTGATCGGCCGTCGTTCGTACCACCACATCTGGATCCACCAGTTCCTGCGGGTGCGGGCCCTGCGAACCCTCTTCGCGAGCTTCCCCGAGGTCCTCGCCTCGCCGCGGGTGATGGACGACGTGATCGAGACGCTCGATAAGCCGGGGAATCTCGGACTGTTCGTGACCGAGACGAGCCTTGCGGCCTTCGGCGAGAGCACGACCCGCGGGGTCCTCACCCGCAACTGCCTCGCGAGCATGGCCCGTCACGGTTTCCCCGTTCCGTCGTGGCAGCCGGACCGGCCCGCGGACGCCATCCACATCGGCGTGGACCGGAAGGACGCGCTCCCGTGATCTCGCACGAGCACCGCTTCATCTTCGTGCACGCGAGCCGCACCGGGGGGAGCAGCCTCGAGCGAATGGCCGGCGTGCCGCCCACCGAGGACGTCCGCACCCGGGCCCTCGGCAATACCGACTTTCCCGACAAGCACGCGAGCTTCCAGCACTACCGCGACCGGTACCCCGACGAGTTCCGGACCCATTTCAAGTTCACGATCGTGCGGAACCCGTTCGAGCGGCTCCACTCGTCGTGGACCTGGCGCACCGAGGTCGTGCGCGACCTGCAGGGGATGCCGCTTCGGGCCTTCATCGAGTCGCGCCCGCCGGACTACGCGTTCGCCGCGAAGTTCCGGCTCGACGGCCTGTCGATCGAGGAATCGATCGCGAGGTTCGATCACGTGGCCCGTTTCGAGCGCCTCGCCGACGAGTATCGCTTCCTGCAGCGTCGGCTCGGGCTCGTGGGCGAGGGTCCGCCCCACACCAACCGCACCGACCGGGGCCGATACCCGGACGATTACGACGGACCGACGGTGGCCCTCGTCCGCGCGCGGTTTGCCGTCGACCTGACCCTCTTCGGGTACGATTTCGAG
>JBEIUL010000229.1:0-4684 GCA_040374395.1 Phycisphaeraceae bacterium | reverse complement strand
CGGCTACGGGCGCGGGAAGGTCCCGGATTGGCTCTGGCTTGCGGTCGCCGTCGCCCCGTGGGCCGGTGTCGCGGCGACGCCGATCGCCCGGGCGTGCGTCCACGCGCCGGCCTCGATCGCGTGGCGGCTCGCGGCGACGGCTGCGGTTCCGCTCGCGTTCGCCGCTCCGCATCTCGCCCGCGAGTTCCTGCCGGCGTCGGAAGAGGCTCCGCCGGCCGCCGTCGATCCGATGGACGGCATCTACGGTGACCTCGGCGCCGATCCGGCCTCGAGCTGACCGCGTCTCACGCCATCCCGAGCCATTCGAGGATCGCCTGCCGGTTGCCATCGACGATCGGGGCGGGCCGCGTCGGGCCCTCGTCGGCGACGCCCCCGAACTTCATCGGGTTCCCGGTCAGCGTCACCGGTCCCACGCCGGGATGATCGACCCTTGCCAGCATGTGCCGGGCGGCGAGCTGGGGATCCCGCAGCATCCGCGGCACGTCGAATACCGCCGACACCGGCACGCCGCGATCCGACAGCAGCCGCTCCCACTCGTCGACGCCCCGGGCCGAAAGTAGCGCGTCCATCTCGGCGTGAAGCGCGTCGAGGTTCTCCGATCGCTCGCGATTCGTGCGGAAGCGGGGGTCCTGCGCGAGTCCGGGCTTCCCGAGCGTCTCGGCGATCGCCGCGAACAGCCGGTCGTTTCCGGCCGCGATGCAGATGGTGCCGTCACGGGCCTTGAAGAGACCGAACGGGGCCATGTTCGGGTGCCGGCCGCCGGTCCGCGGCACCGGCTTCCCGGTCGTTCCCGTCACGGTCAGCGGCATCTCGAGCATCGCCGCCATGCAGTCGAGCATGCCCACGTCGACCCGCGAGCCGCGGCCGGTCCGCTCGCGGCGGAAGAGCGCCGCGCAGGTCGCGAAGCCGAGGTAGACGCCCGCGACGAGGTCGGCGATCGACACGCCCACCCGCACGAAGTCATCGCCCTCGCGACCGGTCTGCGAAACGATCCCGCCGCGGGCCTGGACGATCACGTCGTAGGCGGTCTTCAGGCGATCCGGCCCCGTCGTCCCGAAGCCCGAGACCGACGCGAGCGTGAGCCGCGGCCAGCGGGCGGCCAGCGTCTCCCAGCCGAACCCGAGCCGCTCGATCGCCCCGGGCCGGAAGTTCTCGACGAGCACGTCGGCCCGGTCGAGCAGCCGCTCGAGGATCGCCCGATCGGCGGGCTTCTTGAGGTCGAGGGCGATGCTCTCCTTGCCCGCGTTCGTCGCCGCGAACGAGAGGCTCATCCCGTTCACGAACGGACCGACGCCGCGGTACTCGTCGCCCGCCCCCGGCATCTCGACCTTGATCACCCGGGCCCCCAGCATCGCGAGGTGGTACGTGCAGAACGGTCCCGCCAGCACGTGCGAGAGGTCGACCACGATGATTCCCGCGAGCGGTGCCGCGGACGGGTTCGGCGAATCCATGGAGGGCCGCATGGTAGGTGGCGGCCGACCCTTGCCTCGCGATCAGGACGCGGTCCACGGGGCGATGCTGGTGTGGAAATCCCGCAAGGCGTCCCGGGCGATCATCTCGGGCGAGAACTCCCGCATCGAACGCACCATCCGATCCACGTGATCGTGACGAACCCCGTTCTCGGCCGTCGTCAGCATGTGCTTGACCAGATAGTCGGCGACGTTGAAGCCGCGATGGCGGCGGATCGCCTCGTCCGCCCAGGCAAGCCACGCCGCGCACGCCTGCGGGTCGGTGCTGCTGATGCGGGTCAGCTGCTTCCAGCCTTCCATCCACGCGTCGAGGGGGGCCCGATCCTCGGTCGAGAGGAGCTGACGGAGCAGGAATGCCGGATCCTGCCACCCGATGGCCCGCTGCACGTCGTCACGCCGGACGAGGAGGTAGCGGCCCTGCCGCACGCCGGGCAGCCGTCCGTCGGCGCGGAACCGCTGCAGCGTCCGGATCGAGACCTTGAAATCGACCGAAGCCTCGGCGAGCGTGATGAGACCATCGGTCCCGGGATTCTCCGGACCGCCGCGCCGTCCTGCCGGATTGGTTTGCTTCCCCACGGGTGCCTCGTCCTTCGCCTTGAGCAATGAAACATTACGGCAGGACCTACGATGTGGCAAACGGCATCTCCGCGCGATAGGGGTCTGCCGCGCGGACGGCACGAGACTCGCGATTTCCCCGGGTTCATCCGCCCCCGAAGCGGCCGCGGCATTTCGTCTGCATTTCGGAACCCCGGGTGAGGGAATCGCCGGCTCGCTTCGCGTTGTGGGCGGGGATCGCGTCCTCGGCCCCGGGCGGGATTCACGTGATCTCGATCAGGTCCTTCCGGCACTCGTTGGCGCCGGCACTCGTTGGCGCCGGCACTCGTTGGCGAGTGAGGCTCGGCCGTCGTCGTCCGCCCGAGCGCCTCGCGGGGTGCCGGCTGATCCATCGCGGCATCCACGTTCATCGGGACTCCGCGCGAGGGAACGACGATTCTCCGGCAACGGCGGAACGCGCGGGCGATGGTCGGCCGGACGTCGGGAGGCCACCGGTATGATCGGCCGTGTGATGGGCTCCGGTCTTTCTCTCGCAATCGTCTCGCTCGGTGGCGGATTCGGTTGCGCCGCCCGCCTCGCGGTCCGCGAGGCCCTGGCGGCCCGCGGCATCTCGTCGGCGACCGCGATCCTTGCCGTGAACCTCGTCGGGGCCGCCTTGGGCGGGATGGCGATCGGGTTGGCGCCGGATCCCGGATCCGGACCTCGAATCGCCGCCCTCGCGGTCCTCTCGGGCTGGACGACCTACAGCGCGTTCTCGACCGACGTGCTCGCCGCGATTCGCGCGGGCCGACGCGGCCGCGCGGCCTTCCTCTGGACGGGCACGATCCTCGCCACGCCGGTGATCGCCCTGGTCTCGGCTCGACTTGCCGGCGGGGGAGCGCCGTGAGCCTGGCCTTCGCGACTCTCGCCGCTTTCCTCGGCGGAATCGCCGGATCCGGTTCGCGGCAGCTCGTCACGATCGCGGCCGAGGCGGCGGGAGGGTCCGATCTGGTCGCCCGCATGCTGGTGAACGTCGTGGGCGGCCTTCTCGCCGGCGCCCTGCTCGCCCGTCGCGAGGCCGATCCCGAACGCCTCGGTCGCCTCGAGCCTCTCGTGGCCGCAGGATTCCTCGGTGGATTCACCACCGTCACGGGATATGCCCTCGACGCGTCGCAGGCGATCGACGCGTCGAGGTGGGTCACGGTCGCCTCGCTGGTCACGGTCGACGGCGCGGTCGGCCTGCTCGCCGCGGCGCTCGGCCACCGGCTCGCCCGCGGCGTCGCGTCGCCCGCTCACTGAACCTGCGGTCGCATCCGCACGCCGGCCCACCACCACAGGGCCGCCGACGCGAAGATCACCGCGGGCACCACGCCCATCGCCCAGTCGAAGCCGGCCTCGCCGCCGAGCCTCGTCTCGATCCAGCCGATGAGCGGGATGCTCGGCACGTCGCCGAGCAGGTGGATGAGCGTCGTGCTCGCCGCGACGCCCGTCGCCCGCGTCGCGGCGGGCAGCACGTTCACGATCTGCGAATTCACCGGCCCGATGCTGATCGCGAGCATGAACGACGCGATCGCGACGGTCGACCAGACCGCCCATTCCGCCTTGGCGAGGATGAGCAGCACGAGGAACGGCGTCGCAAGCAGGCTCGATATGGCGCACGTGAACATGAGCCCGCGGTCGTCGCGGCGCCGCCAGCGGTCGCCGATCCAGCCGCCGGTGAGCGTGCCGACCAGTCCGGTGCCCGCCACGATCGCCCCGACGGTGATCGAGGCCCGGTCGCCCGGGATTCCCTTCGACTGCTCGAGGTACGACGGGGCCCAGACGCCGAGCGCGCCGTAGCCGGCGGTCTGCAGCACGTAGCCCGCGACGGGCCAGAGGAACGCCCCGTGGATGAGCGTCCGCACCGCGGTCGACCACGGGACTTTCGCATGCGACCCCGAGTCCATCTGGCCGCGAGGCGGATCGCGAAGGAACGCGACGAGCAGCGCGAGCGCCAGGCCCGGCGCGCCGGCGACCAGGAACGCCGCCCGCCAGCCGTGGCTGGCCGCGACGAGGCCGCCGAGCGCGAATCCCATCGCCGCGCCGACCGGGATCGCCGCGTTGTAGACCGAGAGCGCCCGCGACCGGCCCTCGGGCGGCACGAGATCCGAGATGACCGCCGGCGCGATCGACGCGTACGCGGCCTCGCCGATGCCGGTGACGGCCCGCGCGAGGAAGAGCGAGAGGAACCCGGTCGCCCAGCCGCCGCCGGCGGTCGCGACGCTCCAGAGCGCGACCGCCCCGGACAGCAGCCACATGCGGCGTCCGCGGTCGCCGAGCACGCCGAAGACCGGGCTCGCGACGCAGTAGACGATGATGAACGCGCTGTACAGGAAGCCCTGCTGGTCCTTCGTGAGCCCGAGGCCGCCCGCGTCCTCGGGCTGCCCGAGCGAGGTGAAGAGGCTCGCGATCACGAAGCGATCGACGTAATTGAAGAGGTTGACCCCGGTCAGCGCCGCGATGGTCAGGATGGCGGAGCGGGGGAGGCCGGAACTCATGGTTTCACCGGATCAGCCCGGCAGCGCCGCGGCCTCGGGCCGGGCGGCGTCGACGAGCCGCCGCAGTTCCGCAAGCCGCACGTCGAGCTCGGCGTCGTCCGCGGCGACGATCGTGGCGTGGCCGAGCTTGCGGCCCGGCCGCGG
>JBEIUL010000412.1:0-2672 GCA_040374395.1 Phycisphaeraceae bacterium | reverse complement strand
GGAGATGCAGTGCTTCGACGACGGCACCGTCTCGAAGCTGCTCGTCGAGCCGGGCAAGCAGGTGCCGGTGGGCACGCCGATCGCGATGATCGAGGTCAAGGGCGAGGTCGGCGGGGCTGCGGTCCCGGTCGCGCCGGCCCCGGTCGCGGCTCCGGCGGCTGCCGCGGTTCCCGCCGCCGTTCCCGCGGCCCGTCCCGTCGTCGAGGCCGAGACGGTCGGCGAGCGGCTCCGCGTGAGCCCCGTCGCCCGCCGCATGGCCGAGGAGCTCGGCGTCGACCTCCGTCGCCTGAAGGGCACCGGCCCCGGCGGACGCGTGATCAAGCGCGACATCCTCGCCGCGACCGAGGGCGAGTCGGCGGTCGCGAATCGCGAGGCCGCGGCGTCGGCGGCGTCCATCGGGACGGTCATCGAGCGGCCCGCGCCGCAACCCCAACCGTCAGCCCAGCCCCAGTCGATCGAGACCTCGACCCCGCTCGCGATCACCAAGCCCGCGGCCGCGGCGGCCATCACGCCGCTCGGCGCCGGCCGCGACATCCCGCTCAACGGGATGCGGCAGACCATCGCCCGCCGGCTCGTCGAGAGCAAGCAGTCGATCCCGCACTACCAGGTCACGATGCGGTTCGCGATGGACGACCTGCTCGCCGAGCGGACCCGCCTGAACAAGGAACTCTCCTCCTACGGCGTGAAGCTCTCGGTGAACGACTTCCTCGTGCGGGCGTGCGCCCTCGCGATGAGCCGGCACCCGTACTTCAACGCGAGCTTCGCGGGCGACCGCATCGTGATGCACGGGGACGTGAACGTCGGCGTGGCGATCTCGCTCGACGAGAGCCGCGGCGGCGGCCTCGTCGTCGGCGTCCTGCGGAACGCCGACCTCAAGAGCCTGCGGCAGATCTCGCAGGAGACGCGGTTCCTCGCCGAGAAGGCCCGCGAGAAGGGTCTCTCGCTCGAGGAGATGTCCGGCGCGACCTTCACCATCTCGAACCTCGGGATGTACGGGGTCGACCACTTCACCGCGATCATCAACCCGCCGAACAGCGCGATCCTCGCCTGCGGCGCCGCGATCGAGCAGCCGGTGGTGCGGAACCACCAGCTCGCCGTGGGCTGGGAGATGTCGGCGACGCTCTCGCTCGACCATCGCGTGATCGACGGGGCGATGGCGGCGCAGTACCTCGCGACGCTGAAGGACCTGATCGAGCGGCCGGCGGCGCTGCTGGTCTGACGTGGACGAGGACGCCTGCATCGACGCGATCTGGGCCCGCTGGCCCCGGCTCGATCCCGTCGACGCCGACCTGCTGCGGTTCGCCGCGGAGGCCGTCGAGCGGCATCCGAAGTCGGCGGAGATCCAGTGGCTGGCCGGCAGCCTGAACGAACTCGCCTTCCTCTGCGGCCTTCCGCATCCGCTGGATCCCCTGGCTTGCTACCGCAACGCCGTCGCCATCGATCCGACGCACGCCCGGGCCTGGGTCTCCATCGCCTCGTGGCTCGACGTGCACGCCGACGACCTGGCGGGGGCCGAGGCGGCGTATCGGGCGGCGCTCGGGCTTGATCCCGAGACGGATGCCTACGAGGGGCTGGCGAGGGTCCTCGCCCAGCAGGGACGGAGGGCGGAGGCGATCGAGGTGCTCGAGAGGGCCCCGCGTGGCGACGAGGAACGGCGGCAGCGGTTGCGGGAGGAGATCGAGCGAGGCGACTGGGAGTGATACGGTCGCGGATCGCCGACCAGGAGTCGGCTGCGGACGACGCGTGACGTCCGACGGGGCGGTCCACGGACGCCCGTCCCGTCGCCCGTTCCTACCGGCACTTCCCCCACAGCCCGAGCAGGATCCCGAGGTCCTGTCCCTCGACGGTGTCGTCGCCGTTCAGGTCGAACAGGTCGAGGTCGCTGCCCCAGCTCCCGAGCAGGATGCCGAGGTCGGTGGCGTCGATCACCCCGTCGCCGTTGAAGTCGCCGACGCAGACCGGCGAGTAGTCGGTGTACTCCCAGTAGATCACGTCGTGGTTGGCCCAGTCCGACCCGGTGCCCGAGGTGAAGCCGACGTAGCCGGTCGGCTGCTGGAGGATCGCGGGCACGTCGAGGGTGCGGGTCACGATCGGCTGGAACGGCTGGACTTCCTCGCGGTTCAGGTAGAGCCGCAGCGTGGTGCCGTCGTAGTCGACCCATGCCCACCAGCGGTCACCGGCGTCGAGGTCGGGTAGGACGTTCGCGGTGTAGGGGGCGCCCGTGCCGTGGTTCACGCTGCCGTTGGTGACGATCCCGACGTGGCTCGACGACGGGTCGTGGTTCGACCCGTTGCACCAGTCGTCGAACTCGACGCCGACCGACTTCGGGATGCCCTGGTAGCCGATGCCCGCGCCGCCGGTGCCGACGCTCGAGCTCACGGATTGCACCACGAACACGAGGCCGTCGGCGCCGTTCGTGACGTTGCAGTCGAACGGCCCGCCGCCGGGATTCGAGAAGCGGAACGAGAACTTGGTGCTGAAACTCGATGCGTCGACGGTCGCCGACGAGAAGAACGAACCGGCCTGCCCGCCCGCGGCCCGCGTCACCCGCAGCACGGTGCCGTCGGCGGTGGCCTGCACCGACGCCCCGCCGTTGATCGTGAGCAGCGAGGTGTCGGCGAAGCCGTCGAAGACGAGCGTGCCGGCGAGCGACAAGGTCGACGCGACCAGCG
>JBEIUL010000265.1:0-4258 GCA_040374395.1 Phycisphaeraceae bacterium | reverse complement strand
TCCCTCTATCGTCCTTCTCACCGCTCCCGATATTCCAGAATTCGCGCCGGAAGGGTGGAACGGTCGACCACGGCGGTGATTTCAACCTCCAGACCGGTCGATTCGCTCCGCCCGCGCGAGTTCACGGTGAAGACCTGGCTGGTCACATCCGCCTGGGTGGCAAGTCCGGTGATCGACTGGGGGGTGATCCGGTTTGTCCCGATCAGGTCCACGATGCTCGTGATGCCACCCTGACGACCGGCCCGCAGGTTCAGGATCGCGTCCACGGTTGTGCTTTCAAGTCCGAGAACTTCCTTGAGGGTGCGAACGCTGACCGTGTTCAAGTTGACCTTGCCGGGGGTCTCCCTCTCGGGATTGACGACCATTCCCTCGGCAAAGATCTGCCGGAGCTGGTCGGTCGCGAGGGCCTTCACCGTCGACTGCCCGCCGGACCGACCCTGGCCGCCCGAGGAACGACCGCTTCGCCGACCGCCGGGCTGATTCGCCCCGCCCCCGGTTCCGCCCGCCGTCGGTTGGCCCATACCGGCTCGACCGCCCCCTTGGGAGAGGGTGCCGAGATCGGTGGCAAGCAGCGACTCCATCGTTGACTGCGGATTCTTCATGTAGTCGGCCAAGGCCTTGGCCTGGTCGGCGTCGAGCCCGAACCGTTCCTGGAGGAGCTCAGGCGTCGTCGCGCGGAGGTTCACGCGGGCCTCGCCCGACATGCCGACCTTGCTGAGGGTGGTCTTCGCAGTCAGGACTCCGGCCCAACCCTCGTCGAGCTGCCCGTCGGCGTCGTCGTCGGGCGGGGTCTCGTTGCCATCGTTCTCGTTCGGATCGAGCCGACCGTTGAGGTTCGCATCCTCGCCGCGGACGTACTCGGGCCAGGCGCCGGCCACCATCTCGAGCTCGGCGATCGAGCGGAAGTCGGCGTTGCGGGGTTGGTAGCCGAGATCGCGGTTGAGGTAGTAGTCGCGCTCGGCTCCGAGGCCGCCGACCTCGTTGTCGGCGTCACGCCAGTCGACGATCGCGTCGGCGACGTCGAAGGTCATGTTCGGGAGGTTGAGCAGCTGCTGCCTCGTGACGCGGTTGAGGTTGACCTTCGACGACTCGTCGAGGGGTCCCTTCTTCTCGATCCCGTCGATCGAGTGCCGGATCGACCATGAACCGGTGGTGAGTTCGCCGTCGGCGCACGCCTCGAGGTCGAGGAACATCTGGAGCGCGTCGTCGGCGTCCGGGTTCTCGGTGTGGTACTCGAGGACCGCCAGCGTCTCCTCGATCCCGGCGCGGGCCGCCCAGCGGGCCTGCACGCGGGCGAGCGCCTCGCGACCCATCGTGGCCTGGCGGAACGCGATCAACTGCGTCGCCGCGACGATCACCGCGGCGATCGCGAGCGACCAGATGACGATGACGACCACCGAGCCGCGCGGGCCCTGCCTCATCCGCCACCCCGGGACGTGCCGGTCCCGCTGCTCGCGCGACGGCCGCCGCGGCTGATCTGGCCGCGGATCACGCCTCCCGCGCCGCCCTCGCGGGGACCGCGGGGCACCACGACGCCGCTTCCGCCGCGGCCGTCCGGCCCGTCGCCCGGACCCGGTCCCATGCCGCCGCCGGGACCGAAACCCGGTCCCATGCCGCCGCCCGGACCGCGACCGCCGCCCATGCCCGCGCCGGGGTCGATCGGCTCGCCGGTTCGCGGATCGATCGGCATGCCGTCGCCGCCCGCGCCTCCCATCGCCGCGTCCATCGCCGCCTGCTGCTCGGGCGTCAGTTCCTCGCCGGCGGCATCCTTCTCCTCGTCCTCCTCGGTCTCTTCCTGTTTCGGAGGCACGATGCGGTCGATCGCGACCACCGTCTGAAGCGTGACGAGGTTGCGGACGTCGCTCAGCGGATCCTCGCCGTTGGCCTGGCCGACGGCGCTCACCGTCGCCCGGATCGCCCAGGGAAGGCCGTACAGGTCGGAATCCCAGTCTGGATACCAGCTCTCGCCGTCGTAGGCCTCGAAATCGATGCCGACCACGCCGTCGACGAGCGGCACCGCGGTGCCGCCGCCGTCGGGCGTCCGGTCGGGCATCGCGTCGCGCCGCTGCCAGAGCGCGGTGCCGAGATCATCGTCCTCGACCCGGTACTGGATCTCGTACTCGTTGCCCTCGCCCTGGTAGCGGACGTCGGAGCCGGTCGTCCCCAGCCGGTTCGCGAAGAGCAGCAGCTCGTCGCGGGGCATGTCGCCGCCCGAGGCCCCGGCCTCGTCGTCGGTGATGAGCACGCGGCAGTTCATCAGGTCTTCCGAGCGGATCGCGCTCGCAAGGTCGCGGCGGATCGCGTCGAGGGCCGCGTGGGCCCGCACGTGCGCGTCGAGCCGCTTCCGGGTGGCCCCGCGCGATTTCGCGACCTGCGCCAGGGTGAAGGTCACCGAGCCGATCACGATCGCCCCGACCAGGCCGGCCACGATGAGCTCGATGAGCGTGAAGCCTCGGGGCGCGTGCCGCGGGCCGCGGTTGCGTTCAATTGCTCTCGGCATTCTCGGCCTCCTCCTGCTCGAGGTACTTCGCCTCGCGATCGATGGGTACGTTCGGGAACCGCTGGGGTTCCTCCTCGGCCCCGATGGGCTTCGGCTTCATCGCGATCAGGGTCTCGCACGACCAGCGGCCGCCGGTCGGCACGTGCTTGACGCTCGCGACCACCCGATACGGTACCCCGCTGGCCCCGTCCTCCAGCTCGACCTCGTACTCCCACTCCCCGAAAGGGTCCGGGAAGGCGGCGGAAACGGGGTGCAGCTTCGCGTAATCGGACGGCCCCTCCGCCAGCACGGTCGAGATCGTGAGATCAAGCAGGCTCGAGGCCACGATCTCCCGCTCGCCGCGCTGCTGGAGTGAAAGCGCCCGCGAGCCGAGGGTGAGGATCGCGGTGAGGCCGATCGCGAGCAGGATCCCGCCGACCATCACGTCGATGAGGGCGAAGCCGCGGGGGGCGGGGCTCGTCGCGCGGGTCACCACGGCATCCGCTCCAGGCCCTCGGCGTTCAGGTCGACCGCCTCGCGGAACTCCTCGTTCCGGCCGCCCGGCGAGGTGCGGCGGGGCGCGGACGCGTGGGAATCGAGACCGAGCGTGAACTCGCCGGTCGGCCCGAGCAGGCGGATCTCGATCCGCGGGCGGCTGCCGTCGGGTGCGGTCTGCACGAAGAACGAGCCGGGATCGAGCCACTCCTCGTCGCGCCGCACCTCGACGACGTCGACCTCGGGCGGCAGCTTGATCGGCACGCTGAGCTTGTCCTCCTGCCAGATCCGCTCGTCGTCCTCGCGGGCCGGATCGATGTCGCGGATCATCAGGGCGATCGAGCCGTCTTCGGGCCGGCGCCAGATCCCGACCTGCTGGGTCATGATCGAGTGCCGGTACGCGAACATGCGCAGCAGGTCCTCGACCTCGTCCGCGGCGAGCTGCGCCTCGCTCCGCTTCACCGCGCCCATGCGGGGCACGACGAGGCCCGCCATGATCGCGATGACCGCGATCACGATCACGATCTCGACCAGCGTGAACCCGCCGGCCCCGCCGCGGGGCGTCCGCAGGTGCCGGTTGCGGGCGGGGGAGGCGGTCATGCTCACCGGCCGTGGATGACGTCCTTGTTCTCGCCGTCGCCGCCCGGTTGCCCGTCGGCGCCGTACGAGACCACGTCGAAGTCGCGCCCCGAGCCCGGGATCACGATGACGTACACGTTCCCCCACGGGTCCTTCAGGTCGTCGGAGCTCTCGAGGTACGGGTTCTCGCCCTCGCACAGCCACTCGAGCTCGAACTCGCCCGGCACCGTCGAAAGGCCGTTCTCGGTCATGTACAGCTTGACCTGCTGGGCGATCGAGGCCGTCTCGGCCTTGGCCTTGCTGTCCTTGGCGGTCCCGATGAAGCGGTAGAGCCGGGGGGCGACCAGGGCCGCGAGCAGGGCGACGATGGTCACCGCGACGATGACTTCCACGAGGCTGAAGCCGCGGCGGAGTCGACGGTCGGAGTTGCGGTTGCGCATGGGGAGTCCCTTCGGGGAATGATCCTGCCCGGTCAGCCGCCGATGGCGGACTGCATCTCGAGCAGCGGAAGCAGGATGGCGGTGAGCACGAAGGCCGCGATGACGGCCATGACGACGAGGAGGAAGGGCGGCAGGGCCTTCGTGAAGAGCTTGATCGAGTTGTCGACCTGCCGGTCGAAGGCTCCGGCGGCGTGCAGGAGCATGGTCTCGAGCTTGCCCGACCGCTCGCCGATGTTCACGATCTGCACGAGGAGCGGCGGGAAGT
>JBEIUL010000462.1:0-2287 GCA_040374395.1 Phycisphaeraceae bacterium | reverse complement strand
GGCTGGTCGCTCCTGCAGTGGATCAACGACTCGGTCGACGGCAGCCAGCCGTGGAAGATCTCGATCGCCGAGGACATGGGCACGAACGAGTGGCTCTCGAAGCCGACCGGCGCCGGCGGCGCGGGCTTCGACTCGCAATGGGACCCGCTCTTCTTCTGGCCGGTCCGCAACGCGGTCATCGTGCCGAACGACTCGGACCGCTCGATGTGGGCGGTGCGCGACGCGATCGCCGCGAGCTACAACGGGCAGGCGTTCCACCGCGTGATCTACACCGAGAGCCACGACGAGGTGGCGAACGGCAAGAAGCGGGTGCCCGAGGAGATCTCGCCGGGCAACGCCGCGAGCTGGTGGGCGAAGAAGCGATCGACGCTCGGCGGCTTCGTGACCTTCACCTCGCCGGGCATCCCGATGATGTTCATGGGCCAGGAGTTCCTCGAGGACGGCTGGTTCACCGACTCGGACCCGCTCGACTGGGGCAAGGCCACGACCTTCGCGGGCATCCGCTCGATGTACCGCGACCTGATCCGTCTCCGTCGGAACCTCGACGGCAAGACCCGCGGCCTCAAGGGCCCGAACCTCAACGTCCACCACGTGAACGACTCGCTCAAGATCCTCGCGTGGCACCGCTGGGAGAACGGCGGCCCCGGAGACGACGTGATCGCCGCGGCGAACTTCTCGAACTTCGGCCGCACCGGCTACCGCATCGGCGTGCCGCGGGCGGGCCAGTGGAAGGTGCGGTTCAACTCCGACTGGAACGGCTACGACGCGGGCTTCTCGAACTGGGGCACCTTCGACGCCACCGCCCAGTCGGTGCCGTGGGACGGCATGTCGCACAGCATCGTGCTGGGCATCGGGCCGTACACCGGGGTGGTGCTCTCGCAAGAGCCGCCGCCGGCGATTCCCGGCGACCTGAACGGCGACGGGAAGGTGAACGCGGCCGATCTCGGGATCCTGCTCGGGAACTGGAGCCTGACCCCGGCGACCCCGGCCCAGGGCGACCTCGACGGCAACGGCACGGTGAATGCGGCCGACCTGGCGATCCTGCTCGGGGCCTGGGCTCCCTGACCGCGGTGCCCGGATCCCGCCGCGGGTTGCGCGGTCGGGGTCGATAAGCGCCGCTGAACCGTCAAATCCGGCCGTTTTTTCTCGTCATCCCCGGAAGTCCGGTCTACATTCTGGAGCCCCGGTCGGTCGCTCCACCGGCGGGTCGTCAGCACTTCTCACGAAAGGTCTCTTCCGATGAAGCATGGTCTCCTGGTTGTCGCCGTCGCGTCGTGTGCCTCCGCGTCGTTCGCCAACGATGTGGTCATCGACGGACAGCTTGATGCGAACTACGTCCAGAAGCCCCTCGCCGTGCAGGACACGCAAACCGGTTTCGGCGACTCGAGCCTCGGCCTGATCGACTACGCCAACGGCAACGAGCTCGACACCCTGTACTACCTTCTCGACGCCGACCGCCTGCTCCTGCTCGTCGGCGGTAACCTCGAAGGCCGCACCGACAACTTCAACAAGCTCGAGATCTTCATCGACTACCGCGACGGCGGCCAGAACCGGCTGCTCGGCAACAACCCCGACGTCGACTTCAACGGCCTGAACCGGATGGGCGACGACGGGACCGGCATCGGCCTCACCTTCGACAAGGGCTTCGCCCCCGACTTCTACCTGACCATGACCGCGGGCGGCACGCCGCTCGCGACCTACGCGAACGTGGCCCAGCTGCTCACCAAGGGCGGCGGTGCGGGTTCGTACATCGGTTCGGGCGGTGCGGGTGCCTGCTGCCCGCTCGTGGCGAAGAACGGCGTGATGATCGGCTTCGACAACTCGAACACCGCGGGCGTCACCGGCGGCAGCGACCTCGGCAGCGGGGCGGGCGTCACGACCGGCATCGAGATCAAGATCCCGCTCGCCCTCCTCGACGGCTACGCGGGCGGCGACATCAAGGTGTCGGTGCTCCTGAACGGCCAGGGCCACGACTACCTGTCGAACCAGATCCTCCCGGGCATCGGCGGCGGTCCGAACCTCGCCGAGCCCCGGCTCGTGAACCTCGCCTTCGTCCCCGGCGCCCAGTTTGCGGTGATCCCGGGCGGCGGCGGCGGCGACCCGTGCCCGGCCGACTTCGACGGCGACGGCATAGTCGGGGCGGCCGACCTCAGCGGCATGCTCGCCGCGTGGGGCACCAAGAATCCGAAGTACGACCTCGCCGGCGACGGCGGCCTCGTCGGCGCGGGCGACCTGAGCGTCCTGCTCGCGGCGTGGGGCGCGTGCCCCTGACGGACGTCCGGTACGG
>JBEIUL010000130.1:0-6581 GCA_040374395.1 Phycisphaeraceae bacterium | reverse complement strand
GTCGGGCGGCTCGTTCCGCTCGCGGCTCACGAACCGCTCGAAGAGGACGTCGATGCGATCGGGATCGACGCTCGTGATCCCGAGGCAGTAGCAGGCGGCCGAGTTCGCCGCCGCCCCGCGCCCCTGGCAGAGGATGCCGCGCGAGCGGGCGAAGGCGACGAGGTCATGGACGGTCAGGAAGTAATGGGCGTAACCGAGGTCGGCGATGATCGCGAGCTCGTGGGCGACCTGCCGCTCGACCGCGACGGGCACGCCGCGGGGGTAGCGTTCGCGGGCGCCGCGACGGACGAGTTCCCGCAGCCACGCCATCGCGTCGAGCCCCTCGGGAACGAGTTCGGACGGATAGCGGTAGCGAAGATGGTCGAGCGAGAATCCCTCGGTCCGGCGGGCGATCTCGGCGGAACGCCGAACGGCCTCGGGGAGGTCGGCGAAGAGCGCCTCCATCTCGCCCGGCGGCTTGAGGTGACGCTCGCGGTTCGGGGCGAGGGCCCGGCCCGCGCCGGCGAGGGTCGTGCCGCGGCGGATGCAGGCGAGGATGTCGCCAAGCGGGGTGCGGGCCGGGTCGTGCGCGAGCACCGCGTTCGTCGCGACGAGCGGCACACCGGTCCACTCGGCGAGCGACACGAGCTGCCGCGAGCGTTCCGCGTCGCCCGGCCGGCCGGTTCGTTCGATCGCAAGCGAGAGGCGATCGGCGTCGAAATCGCGATGGAGCCGCTCGAGCAGTCCGACCGCATCGCCATCGAGCGCTCGCGGCGGCCGGACGATCGCGACGAGCCCCTCGCGATGGTCGAGGATGTCGTGCACCGAGAGGTCGCACCCGCCCTTCGGGGCCCGCCGCTTGCCGAGCGTGAGCAGGCGGCAGAGCCGGCCATACGAGGCAAGATCGGTCGGGAAGAGGAGAATCTCGCCGAGTCGCGCGGCGCGGGCGGCCGGTTCGGTCGCGGGAACGTCGAGCGAAGGATCGGCCGGCGGCAGCGTGAGGCGGGTTCCGACGATCGCACGGATGCCCCGTTCCCTCGCAGCGACGTGGGCCCGCACCGACCCCGCCAACGAATGCCGGTCGACGATCGCGACCGCCGCGGCGCCGTGATCGGCGGCCCGCTCGACGAGTTCCTCGGGATGGCTCGCCCGGGTCAGGAAGGTGAAGTTGCTCGTGACGTCGAGATGGACGTGCCCGTCCCGCGACGCGATCGGCGGCGACGTCGGGGCCGCCTCGCCAGCGGCGCGGATCGGGTGGGCGTGCGGTTTGGGCCAGGGATCGTCGGGCATGACCGCTCACGCCCCGATCCCGATGACCCGCCACGACGCGGCCCGGCAGGCCGGCGAGGCGGCGGCATCGAGCCGTTCCCGGCACGCGACGTCGATCGCGACGAGCCGCTCGGACGGATCCCGATCACGCTCGATCCAGAGCGGGAGGCCATCGCGGCGTTCGATCCGCCGGACGAGAATCTGCCGCCCGGACTCGCCGTCGACCGGCCGCGTCGAGCCCCACCACCGCTCGAGGAAGACCTCGGCCGGTCCGATCCACAGGACCGCATGCAACCGGCCCCGCCAACGGAATGAGTCGTCGGTGATGAAGGCCAACGGCTCGGGAAGGGGCGGCCGCCACGTAGGCCGGATCGAGTCCGGACACCCGGCCAATTCGTCGGACGCCCACCGCGGGTCGGGCTCCCGCTCCTTCGCATCGCCGCGTTGCCGTCGCCCCCGCCACGGTACATGCCGAAAATCGGAGTCCGGCCGATGACCGGGTTCGGATCGGATGATCTCGAGCCGCTCGACGCCGAACCTCGCGATGAGCTGGTCGAGGCACTCGGCCGCGGGCGGAAACCCGGCCGGATCATCGACCGGCCGGACTCTTGTCACCTTCCGTTCCGGCGACGGGATCCCGTCGAGATCACGATCGGCACCGAGGCCTGGCTTCCGGCTCGTGCGGATGACCTCGATCGCGATCGCATCGAAGCCTTCCGAGAGAGAGGCTGCGGTTCCGTCGCGACGTCGAGTCCCGCGCCGACCGGTCCCGGCTCGCGTGGCACTGGTCGGCAGAGACTCGACGAGCGGACGGACGATCGTCCAGAGGTGGCCGGGCCTTCGAGTCGGATGGCCCAGCTCGATGGGAACGATCCACGGTTCGCCACGGACCGGTACCGCCCTCAGGCGCAGCGAGCGAACGGCCCGCTCGGTCCGTCTCAGGCGGCGGCAGAGCCTCTCGACGAGACCCGCGAAGGCGATCGCGATCGTCGGGCCGTCGACGACCGGACCCGCGAACGCCGTCTCGACAACGAGCCGAGGCGAGATCGGCACGGGCGAGAGCGACTCGGGAACAACCCCCAACGCCTGGTCAACTCGATCGAGCGGCGATGGCCCGGTCCCGGCGACATGATGGGGCGAACCGTCGGATCGATCACGTGGGATCAATGACCCGGCCAGTCTGGCCGGGGTCCGCCCACCGCAGAATCGCGGCGCGGAACGCCGGGGCACCCCGCCCGGCGAATCCTCCAGACGGACCGTCGCGTCACCTTCGCAGGGCGCCGTTCCGCACGCGATTCGATGCGAGCCTGCATCTGATCGGCGAACCCGATCGGCGAGTTCGGCGCGATCGAGGGCCAGCAACTGGCACACCGTACGGACCTCGACCTCACGGAGGATCGCGGCGTGAGCGGGAACCAGGCGAAGTGACTCGACCGGCAGCCGCTCGATGGCTTCCCGCTCGCCCCCCGGTCGGATGACCCGACCCGACGATCCCGCCGCCGCGAATCTCGCGACGGCCCATGCCGCCCCGGGGGTACCGGCCGTCGCCAGGCACGACGAGATGCCCAGTTCGGCAAGCGCCCGTCGGATGGTCTCGAGAAGGCATCCCTCGGCTTCGGCATCGAAGTCGCCGGCAACCGGTGACTCGAACGATCGACGCGGAACCCTCGACGCGCCGGAGGCAGCCCACGCAAGCCAACGACCGCAGCCGGTGAGTTCGGCGAAGAGTCCGTGTTCACCGGGATCGCAGGCTGCCCCGTGACGGATGCGGATATCGGCGTGGTCGCGAGGATCAGCCTCGGCGTCCATCGAGGGGAACGCCGTCGACTCCCGAGCGTTCGCGTGGTTGGCCATCGACACCGCCGGGACGAAGCTGAGCAGCCAACGGGCCAATCGACGCAGGGCCCTCAGGTCGCCGGCAGGATCACGCTCGAACTCGACCGCCGAACCGCCCGCAAGCCGGGCCCGGGCCTCGACCAGCGGCATCCCGGGATGGATCCCGGCCGCCCATCCGCGCGGGCATGTCGCCTCGACGCGACGAACCCCACGCTCGAGGGCGACCACGATCCTCGACGGCGTTCCGTCGGAAACGCGACCCGTCGTGACCGGACTGATTCGCCGGCGTTCCGCGGGCCAGAACGGCAGCCAGAGGGCCATCACCCGGCGCACGATCGGCGACTCCGGGCCGTGGCGGCACCGAACGGACGAACGTCTCCCGCACGATCCGATGCCGAACGATGCGACGGATGCCTGTCCGCGGCCGATCGCCATCGGTCAAGCCGCGCATGCGCCCATGCATCCATCCCAACGCGAGTGACCAGGCCGCGATCGCTCTCGATCTCGCCCCGGACCCTGGCGGTGAGCGAGGTCCGGCCCCGTAACAGGCGGAGTCGCCACGCCCCCGCCCCTCCGGGCAATCCGCCCTCGAATCCGCGCTCCGGCCCACCATCGGTTCCACATGGTCGCGTCAGGCACCCGCTGTCCGCGGTGTCTCGATCCCACGGATATGGCTCGACCCGCCAACGGAACGCCGAGATGCTTCGCGAGGCGATCTCGCGAGGCTCTCGCAACAGGAGGACAAGCGAGGGGAGACCGCGTCCTGCCGTCGCGACCTGCAGCCGGCGCGACTCGGCTGGGGTGAGTCCGCGACCGTCGGCAATGATCGCGGCACAGCCCTCGTGACGGATCGCCTGCTCGATCGCCCAGACCCGAAGCGACTCCGCGCGGGACTCGCCACCTGAATCACCCGGTGGGATCGTCTCGACGGGATCGAGGAAGAACGATCGGATGGCCAATGCGGAATTGACGCGTGACGCATCCGATGCACCCGGCGCCCGTGGATCCGGCGGAGTGCACAAGGCATCGGCATCCGGTCGGATCGCCCGTCCGATCCAGAGGATCCCGCGATGGGGCAGGTCGCGCCGGCAGGGCGACGGACATCCACCCCCGATCTCGCGAAGGGCCAGCGACGCAAGACGGATCGCGACGCCCATCGGCGGAATCCACGGCGAGCGTCGGTCCCCGCGCGGGACGAATCCCGGTGGACGACGACTGCCGCCTCGAACGGTCGCCTCGTACGGCGGCGGATCCGCCCACTCGACGCCGAACAGCTCGTGTATCCCACCGAGAGGAAAACCACCCAAGGAGGCATCGATCTCGGGCCAGCCCGTGGCGAGGCACGGCGCATCCTGCGGTAGACATCGCGAGTGAAGTTCGGCCGGGGATGGCGCGGGGGCTGGAGGCTCCTGGAGGGAGTGATCGCAGGGGCGTGCCGAGTCACCACGCCGACCATGCTCATCGCGATCGTCCGGAACCCCGTTCAACCGACGGGCCTCGATGAACCAACGACGCGCCTGGGGATCGTCCTCGCCCTCACCCGCGCCGCGTCGTTCGATCGCCAGAATCTCGCCCCGAAGCCGCTCGAGACACGTGCGGGATCGAACACGCACGATGTTCGCCGGCTGAGGTTTCCCGTCGGAACCGGCCCCTGCGACGTGCGACGGATCGCGGCAATCCACTCTCTCGATGTCCATGCGTCACCCCCACCTTCGCCAGCCCACCGGCCGGCCAAGAACTCACGCTTCTTCGAGCGATTCACCACCGCCCGCCGACTTGCGGTCGGTTTCTGTTAGGGTACTTGCACATGACGGCCTGATGCCGAAGACCCGAACATTTTCCGAACTTTTATTGCATGTGCGGAAGGAGCCCGGCCCGAACCCGGTTCGACCGCTTGGCGAGTCCCCCGAACTGGGGAATCCGAGCATGAATCCCGGCATACGAGCGCCCACTTGTCGCATTGACCTCATGCGAGGAGTGCCCGGGTGCCTCCCTCCGCGGTGCGACCGGCCGCCGCGGAGGGAGTCCCGATGTCGAGCCGCCGAAAGTGGTTCATCCGAACAACCCTAAACCGGGGCCTAAACCGGGGCCTAAACCGGGGCCCAAACCGGGGCCCAAACCGGGGCCAGAATCCGTACCTCGATCCGGAGTCGCTTCCGAGCCCAGCCCAGAATCCAGCCCCGAACCCATTTCTGAAACCAGATCTGAAACCAGGCCCTGAACGGGTTCGAGGCATTCGGCACCGTCACGACGCGCGTCGTTGACCGCCGCCGAGACCCGCCAGCCCCGAATGGCCTCCGGCAACGCAGGCACGACCAGTTCCTGCGGCAGTCCCGGCGCCCCATCGCCACCGAGCCCCAACCATCGACGATGCCCATCCTCCGCGACCATGACCGGCATGCGGTCGTGTACCGGGGCCACCACGGCGTTCGCCGCCGTGGTCACGATCGCGAACGTCGACAGTTCACCGCCGTCCGGCTGGGTCCACGACTCGTGGATCCCGCCGAGCCAGAGGACCTCGCCGCCCTCCTTCCCCGGCCCAAACGCCCACGGTTCACGGCGGGAGCCGAGCTTCCGCCACTCGTAGAACGCCGCGACCGGCACGAGGCAGCGGCGTTTCCGCCACGCATCGCGAAAGGACGGCTTCTCGGCGACGGTCTCGCCGCGGGCGTTGATGAGGCGATCGCCGACCGCCGGATCCGACGCCCATCGCGGGACCAGCCCCCAGCGGAGAAACCTCCACTCGGCCGCGCCGCCCGCGGTCGCGACCAGCGCCGGCACCGTGGTGCGCGGCGCGACGTTCCACGACGGCCGCCAGCGACCGTCCGCATCGGGCGGCTCGACGACCGGGAACGAACCGTCGCCCCGCATGAGCCCGACGAGCCGGGCGAAGGGAATCGGGAGCGCGAAGCGGCCGCACATGCGTCCGATCGTATCCTCCGCCGCATGCCTTTCCCGACGCTCGCTTCGGTCCTGGCCGCAATCCTCGCGATCGCCTCGCCGCCCGCCGACTCGCCACCGAAGGCCGCGCCGCCCGCGACCGTCCCCACCCCACCCGACTCGCCGTACCGAACCGGTCCCGCCACCCGCGACGGCATCGGCAAGTACTTCCACGACCGCGAGATCGCCCAGGTCATGGGCCACCAGGCCGCGGCGTGGCTCGAGCGGCCGGGCCGCGAGCGCGAGGAGCGGACCGACGTCGTGCTGAAGCTGCTCGACCTGCCGAAGGACGCCGACGTCGCCGACATCGGCGCCGGCACCGGCTACTTCTCGTTCCCGATGGGCCGCCTCGCCCCGGACGGCACGATCTACGCCGTCGACATCCAGGACGAGATGCTCGCCATCGTCCGCGACCTCGCCCGCCGCAAGGGCGTCACGAACGTCGTCGCCCACCGCGGCGAGATCGACGACGTGAAGCTCCCGCCGGCGAGCGTCGACGTCGTGCTCATCGTCGACGCGTACCACGAGTTCTCGCATCCGGCCGAGATGCTGCGGTC
>JBEIUL010000385.1:0-2898 GCA_040374395.1 Phycisphaeraceae bacterium | reverse complement strand
GGGGTAGACGCGGCGCGGGCGACGGCGATGCTCGAGGTCGCGGGGGGCTCGCTGCGGGAATCGCTGGAGCGGGGGCCGGCGGCCGCCGCGTGGCGGCGGGGCGGGGAACCCCCCCACCACCCCGTCGCCCCCCCGTGGGCCCGGGGGCGCCGGCCGCCCGCCGCTCCAGCGCTTCCCGCAGCGAGCCCCCCGCGACCTCGAGCATCGCCGTCGCCCGCGCCGCGTCTACCCCGCACCGCCGCATCACTACGGCAACCTTCGCCTTCCCGCCCGCCGCATCCAGCAGCCGCCTCGCTGCCTCGCGGTCGAGGCTCGCGTCGAAATGCCGCAGGATCCGCACCGCGCGATCGACGAGCTTGTCGTTCGTCGCGGCGAGATCGACCATCAGGTTCCCGTGCACCTTGCCGAGCCGCACGAACGTGCCCGTCGAGATCGCGTTCAGCGCCAGCTTCGTCGCCGAGCCCGCCTTCAGCCGCGTGCTGCCGGTCAGCACTTCCGGCCCGGTGTCGAGGAAGACCAGCTCGTCACAGCCCTCCGGCGGCGGAACCCGCACGCAGGTCACGAGGGCCGTCGCCGCACCGCGGGCCTTCGCGAGCCGGATCGCCCCGACCACGTACGGCGTCGTCCCTCCCGCCGCGATGCCGACCACCACGTCGTCCGCGCCGATCGCGAGCCGCGTGAACTCGGGTTCGATGCCGTCCGGCTCGTCCTCGCGGCCCTCGGAGCTTCGCCGCAGCGCCCCGTCGCCGCCCGCGATGATCCCGACGACCTGGGCCGGATCGCTGCGGAAGGTCGGCGGGCACTCGCTCGCGTCGAGGACGCCGAGCCGCCCGCTCGTTCCCGCCCCGCAGTAGACGAGGCGCCCGCCGCGCCGCAGCCGTTCCGCCGCGAGCCCGATGATCCGCCCGATCGCGTCGGCCGCCCCCGCCACCGCCGCCGGCACCAGCTCGGCGTCGCGGGCCATGAGCCGCACGAGGTCGCCGGGCGCCAGCGTGTCGAGGTCGCCGGTCCCGGGATGGATGGCCTCGGTCGCGAGATGGCCGCGGTCGGGCGGCAGCGTCATGGCGCCGACCCGGGCAGCGTCGCCCCCGGCAACATGCCGAGATGCCGCAGGATGAACGACCACTTCGCGCTCTCGTGGGCCGGGCTCATGATGCCGTGGCCGGCCCGCGGGAAGAGCATCATCTCGAAGGGGATGTTCCGCGACTGGAACGCGTCGGCGAGCTGGAAGACGTTCGTCGGGTGCACGTTGTCGTCGACCATGCCGTGCACGAGCAGCAGCTTGCCCTTCAGGTCGGACGCCCGCTTCACGCACGAGCCGAAGTCGTAGCCCTCGGGATTTTCCTGCGGGGTCCGCATGAACCGCTCGGTGTAGATCGTGTCGTAGTTCCGCCAGTCGGTCGGCGGGGCACCGGCGACGCCGACCTTGAACACCTCGGGATGGCGAAGCATCGCGATGCAGGTCATGTAGCCGCCGTAGCTGTGGCCGGTGATCGCGATGCGGTCGGCGTCGACGTACGGCCGCCTCGCGACCTGCGTCGCCGCCGCGGCCTGGTCGTCGGCGTCGGCCCCGCCGAGCTTCAGGTAGGTCGCGGCCTCGAACGCCTTGCCGCGACCGGGCGTGCCGCGATTGTCGACCGAGAGGATGACGACGCCGAACTCGGTCTCGGGATTCGGCCTCGCCATCCGCGACGAGACGATGGTGATGAGCGGGCCGCCGTAGGTCTCGACGACGAGCGGGTACTTCCTCGACGCGTCGAAACCGGACGGCTTCCACAGGATGCCGTAGAGCGGCGTGACGCCGTCGGCGGCGACGAGCTCGACGAACTCGGGCTTCGCGAGGCCGGCCTGCTCCCACGGGCTTTCCCCCTCGCTCTCGGCGAGCGTCGCGACGACGGCCCCGTCCGAGGCCCGGATGAGCTGCGTCCGCGGCGGCTCGTCGACGAACTCGCGGGTCGCGACGACCATCGAGCCGTCGGGAGAGATCCGCGGACTCGACCAGTGGCGATCCTCGCGGGTGACGACCGAGCGGTCGCTGCCGTCGAGCCGCACCCGGTGCAGGTGCGGGTTGATCCTGACCTTCCCCGAGCGGCCCATGAACCAGAGCCAGCCGGCCTTCTCGTCGACCGAGACGATGCCGTCGACCGGCCAGTCGCCCGAGGTGAGTTGGGCGATCTTGCCCGCGTCGAGGCTCCAGAGCTGGTAGTGGGCGAATCCCGTCGCCTCGCTTGCCCAGATGAAGCGGCGGCCGTCGTCGAGGACCCTGAACTCGGGGTCATTCTTCTGCCATGTCTCCTGCCGCTCGGTGAGCACGGTGCGGGTCGCGCCGGACTCGGGATCCGCCGCGACGAGATCGAGCGTGTCCTGCCGCCGGTTCGTGCGGTGGTAGATCAGCGTCGGCCCGTCGGGGCCGGGCTCGGGGCTCCACGAGACGCGATAGACGTACTGCTGCGTGTCGCTGCCGACGTCGACGGTCACGAGGTTCCCGTCGGTCGTGTCGAGGACCATGAGTCCCGCGATCGGGTTCCCCTCGCCGGGCTTCGGGTAGGGCTCGGTGTCGAGTTCGGTGCGGACGTCGGTCCAGCCCTTGAGCAGCAGGAAGTCCTGCACGGGCGAGTCGTCGAAGCGGTAGAACGCGAGATATCGCGAGTCGGGCGACCACCACATCGCGGTGGTCTGGTCGAGCTCCTCGCCGTAGACCCACGAGGCGGAACCGAACTTGATCTTGCCGCCGCCGTCGGTCGTGATCGCCCGCTCGTCGGTGCCGTCGGGCTTCGCGAGGAACAGGTTGCCCGCCCTGTGGATCGCGACGGTCTTGGCGTCGGGCGCGGTCGCGCGGGTCGCCTGGCGGCCGCGGGCGGGCGGCGGTCCGTCGGCGCCGCCACCTCCGCGCCGGCG
>JBEIUL010000366.1:0-3050 GCA_040374395.1 Phycisphaeraceae bacterium | reverse complement strand
TGGTGATCGCGGTGCTCGTCGTGCCGCCGGTGACCGCGAGGCTCTGGGCCGGTCGCGTCCCGGGCATGCTGGCGGTCGCGGCGATCGTCGGGGCCGCGACGGGCTGGATCGGCACGGCATTCTCGACCGTCGCACCGCGGCAGCCGACCGGGGCGATCACGGTGCTCGTGGGCGGGGCGATCCTCGTCGCGTCGCTGCTGGTCGCGCCGCGAGGTCTGCTGGTCGCCTCGGTCCGGCGGCTTCGCGATCGCGTGCAGATCGCCGCCGACGACCTGCTGCGGGTCGCCGCCGAGCAACGGCACGCCGAGCTGCACATCCCCCCCGCCATAGCGACGCTCGCGACGATCTCGCTCCGGCTGCGCGGCGAGGCGACACGGCGCGATGGGCGGCTCGAGCCGACGGAACGCGGCCGGGCCCGCGCCGGCGCGATCCAGCGGAACCGCGAGCTCTGGTCGGCCTACCTGACCCGCCACGCCGACGTCGCCCGCGATCACGTCGACCCGAGCGTCGAGCGGATCGAGCACGTGCTGGATCCCGCGCTCGTCGCCGCCCTCGCCCGCGAGATCGACGCGCGGCCGGAGGCGACGCCGTGACGCCGCTCGACGCGTTCCTGGCCGTCGACCTCGTGCCGATCGCGACGGCGGTGCTTGCGGCGGTGACCTGCGCGACGCTCGGGAACTGGCTCGTGCTTCGCAAGCAGGCGATGCTCGGCGACGCGACGAGCCACGCGGTGCTGCCGGGCATCGTCGTCGCGTTCCTCGTCGTGGGTACGCGTGACCCGTGGTCGCTCTTCGTCGGCGCGACGATCGCCGGGGCCGTCGCGGCGCTCGTCGCCGAGGCGCTTCGCCGCGTCGCGAGGATCGAGAGCGGCGCGGCCCTCGGCGCGTCGCTGGTCGTGTCGTTCGCGCTCGGCGTCTACCTGCTTGAGCTCGGGTCGCTGCGGAACGTCGATCTCGATCCAGACTGCGTCGTGTTCGGGTCGCTCGAGGGCCTCTTCTGGATCCCCCCCGCCGGCGCGTCGCACCTGTCGCCGGCCGGACTGTCGACGCTGCCCGGCGAGTTCCGGGCGCTCGTCGCCGTCGCGGCGGTGTCGCTGGTCGGCGAGCGGCTGCTGCGCGGCCGACTCGCGATCGCAAGCTTCGATCCCGAGTTCGCCGAGCTCGCCGGCGCGCGGCCGGCCCGAATCGCCCGCCTGCTGGTGATCGCCGTCGCCGCCGCGGCGGTCGCGAGCTTCACCGCGGTCGGCTCGATCCTGGTCGTCGCGCTGCTCGTCGCCCCGCCGGTCGCGGCGCGATTCTGGACCGATCGACTGGCGGTGCAGGCGCGGCTCTCAATCGCGTTCGCGGTCGTCGCGGCGCTGGCGGGCTACGCGATCTCCGCCTCGCTACCGACACCGGTGAACGCGGCGGGAACGATGGCGGCGATGGCGGGCGTTCTCGTCGCGATCTCGATCGTCGCGAGCCCGTCGCACGGCGCCCTCGCCGCGTGGCGACGCTACCGGGAGCTCGCCCGCTCGCTGGCCGCGGAAGACATGCTCGGCGTGCTCGGCCGAGCCGCCGAGATCGGCGCGGGCGGCTGCGACGAGGCGACGCTGGTCGCGGCCGGCGGCGGGAACGCGGCGGCACGGCGCGGGTTCGCCTCGTTGCGGCAGGCGGCGTTGATCGCAATGTCGGACGGGAAATGGATGCTGACCGCCGCGGGCGTCGAGGTCGCACGGGAGATCCTCTCGCGGCACCGCGGCTGGCAGGAATTCCTGGTCACGAGGACCGGAATGCCGCCGGATCACGCGCACGAGACAGCGCATCGGCTGGAGCATCTTGCGGCGGATCAGCCTCGCGATCGCGGCTGACGCGGCGGTCGGCAGTTCCGAGCTCGCGCGGATTCGTCGCACCCGGATTCGAGCGGGCCGTCACTGCGGCTGCAGCGCCCAGTCGACCGAGTCGGCCCGGTCGGCCCAGAGGCGCATGTCGCGCAGCTCGTCCGGCGTGCGGACCTCGACATGCCCCGCGACGAAGCCGCACACGGTACGGGCCCCGTTCCGCCGCGCGACCTGTCCGCAGCTCGCGGCATCCTCGTCGAGGTACCGCTCGCCCCACCGCGGCGCGGTGAAGATCGGGCTCCGCACGCGGAACCAGCCCTCGAGGATGCTCTCCCCGAAGCCCGACTGCGGATCCGCCCCGCGGGCCGACGCGCACACCAGCAGCCGCTCGGTGTGCCGCACCCGCGACAGCCGGTCGACGAAGAACTTCCCGTACACGTTGAGGTACGCCGGACTGAACGCGCCGTCGTTCTCGTCGCCGCCGACGAACGTGGTGTTCAGACCGAGGCTCGGGAAGACGCTGGTCTGGTAGAGGTAGTTCGGGCGGTCGGTGGCGGCGAGCTCGTCGAGCGTGCGGAGGTTCGCATCGAGGTAGAGGCCGCGGAAGTCGTGGTTCAGGTACGGCGCGATCCGCCACGGGTAGCGGGCGGCGGCGACGCCGATGGTCTGGCTGGCGATCGGCTCGCCGTTCTCGTCGAAGGCGGCCAGCCCATTCCGGTAACCGGGCAGGATCGCCCCCGCGTGGTCGGTCGCGTAACTCGTCCAGCCGACCAGAAGCTGCCGGGCCGCCGACACCTCGACCGCCTGCGCCGCCCGGTTCCGGACCGATCTGGTCGCGGGAATCGCCAGCGACACCACGAGCGCCACCAGCGCGATCACGACCAGCAGCTCGATGACGGTGAAGCCGGAATGCGGTCGGGATCGGTTCGGTTGCGGTCGCACGGAAATCTCGCCGGACTTCCCCCGATTCGGTTGAACCTTCACGGGGTGGGCGGGAACTATACGCCCATGCCTTCTCGCCGTTCCGCGTCCGTGTCGATTCTTCTCGCCGGCCTCTCCGCAGCGACCGCGTTCGCGGCAGGCGACGATCCGATCATCGTGAGCTTCGCGGCGCCGTGGGGCGACCGGTGGAACTACCCGTTCAACCCGACGCCGGGCTTGCGGCCGACGGCGTCAGTCTTCGGGAACGAGGCGGGCAGCCCGCTTTTCGACAATCGCGACGGCCAGATGG
>JBEIUL010000164.1:0-5834 GCA_040374395.1 Phycisphaeraceae bacterium | reverse complement strand
GTCGGTGTCGGCGTTGCCGCAGCCGCACTGGCCCGGCGAGGTCTTGTTCGCATCGCTCGGACAGCCATCGTTGCAGTTCAACGATCCGTCACCATCCGAATCAGCGTCCGCGACGCCGCAGCCGCACACGCCCGGAGCCGTCTTGTTCGCATCGCTCGGACAGCCGTCGTTGCAGTTCGCCGTCCCGTCGCCGTCCGAATCGGCGTCCGCGACCCCGCAGCCGCACACGCCCGGAGCCGTCTTGTTCGCATCCGTCGGACAGCCGTCGCAGGCGTTACCCAGCGAGTCGCCGTCCGAGTTCGCCTGGTCGGCGTTCGACACCGACGGGCAGTTGTCCGTCGCGTCCGGCACCAGGTCGGAATCGATGTCCGAAACGCGAGCGACCGCGGCCGAGTGCCCGCTGCCCGCGGCGATCTGGACGATCGAAGCGAGGCCGGCCGGAACGGTCGACTGCCCGTTGGCGTTGCCGCCCCAGCACACCACCGTGCCGTCGATCCGCAGCGCCATCGAGTGAGCCGAGCCCGCCGATACCGACGAAGCCACGAGGCCCGCCGGCACCGTGCACTGGCCCGAGTCGTTGCGGCCCCAGCAGGTCACCACGCCCGCCCCGTCGACCGCCAGCGAATGCGATTCTCCCGCCGCGATCCTGATCACCCCGGTCAGGCCCGCGGGAACCGTCGCCTGCCCGTAGTCGTTGCGGCCCCACGCGGCGACCGTTCCGGTCGAGCGCAGCGCTAACGAGTGCCAGCCGTTCGCCGCGATGGCCGTCACCGTGCCCAGCGAGCCGGGAACGGTCGTCTGTCCGTAGAAGTTCCAGCCCCAAGCCAGTACCGAGCCGTCACCCTTGAGGGCCATCGAGTGGAAGCTGCCCGCGGCGACCGCCGTGACACCCGAAAGGCCGACCGGAGGGCTCGACTGCGAAAGTGTGTTCGATCCCCAGCAGGTCACGGTGCCGTTCACGAGCCTGGCGACCGTGTGATCACGACCGGCAGCCACCGATGCCACCGGGCCGAGCGAGCCAGGAGGCGTGCACTGGCCGAGATCGTTTCGTCCGAAGCAAGCGACCGTTCCGCTCGAACGCAGCACGACCGTGTGGTCGCGACCCGCCGCGAGGTCGGCGATCGCCGAGAGGCCCGCCGGAGCCGAGCACTGGCCGAAGTCGTTACGGCCCCAGAGGCTCAGAACCGAGATCAGCTCGTTGCAATCGGCGGTACCGTCGGAGTCGGTGTCGGTGTCGGCGTTGCCGCAGCCGCACTGGCCCGCCGCGGTCTTGCTTGCATCGGACGGGCAGCCGTCGTTGCAGTTCGCCGTGCCGTCGCCGTCGGAATCCGTATCCACCACGCCGCAGCCGCACTGGCCGGGCGCGAGCTTGTTGGCGTCATTCGGGCACCCATCAAGGCAGTTCGCGGTGCCGTCGCCATCCGAATCCGTGTCCGCAACACCGCAGCCGCAGATACCCACCGCGATCTTGTTCGGATCGCTCGGGCAGCCGTCGATGCAGTTCGCCGTCCCGTCGCCGTCCGAGTCCGTGTCCGCAACACCGCAGCCGCAGATACCCGCCGCGGTCTTGTTCGGATCGCTCGGGCAGCCGTCCAGGCAGTTCGCGGTACCGTCGCCGTCGGAGTCGGCGTCCGAGACGCCGCAGCCGCAGATGCCACCCGAGATCTTGTTCGGATCGCTCGGGCAGCCGTCGACGCAGTTCGCCGTCCCGTCGCCGTCCGAATCCGTGTCCGGATTTCCGCAGCCGCACTGGCCCGGGGCCACCTTCGTCCCGTCGTTCGGGCAGCCGTCGACGCAGTTCGCCGTTCCGTCGCCGTCGGTGTCCGTGTCCGGGTTGCCGCAGCCACACTGGCCCGGAGCCACCTTCGTCGCGTCGAGCGGGCAGCCGTCGGTGGCGTCCTCAGTCCCGTCCCCGTCGTCATCCGGATCCGCGCAGTCAAGAGAACCGTCGGTGTCGGTGTCGGTGCAGGTCGCGCACACCTCCGACCCGCCCGAATCGGTGTAGGTCCCCTCGATCTGGTTCGGCCCGTTCCCGCACACGAACGAGTCGCTGAACGTCGGCAGCAGGCTCGTGCAGAGCCGCGCGAACCCGCCGCCGAGCGTCCCCGCGGTGTTGTTCCGGATCGAGCAGCTCACGATCGCGAGAGAGTTCCCCGCCGAAGGGCACCACGAGACGCCGCCGGCGGCCGCGAATGCGGTGTTCCCGGTGATCGTCGAGGCTTCGATCGAAAAGGTCCCGAGAACGATGTGCACGCCGCCGCCGTTGCCCGCGAGAGTCGAATTCCCGGTGATCGCCGTCGTCTCGATCCGGCCCGTGCCGTCGAACAATTGAACGCCGCCGCCGTCGGTGTTCGAGACGTTCCCCGTGATCTCACAGTCGATCATCACGCCGTGCCAGGTGCGGAAGTACGCACCGGCCCCGAAGTTCGCCGTGCAGTTCCGCAGCGTGCACCCGTCGACGACCATCGACGAGTTCCTCGCGTAGATCCCGCCGCCGAGGTTCGTCACCGCGCAGTTCTCGACGATGCAGTCGCGGATCGTCGGCGACGCACCGAACGCATAGATCCCGCCTCCGAGACGGGTGGTGCTCGTGCTGGGGAAGCCCGCCGTCCCGTTCCGGATCGTGAAGCCCTCCAGCGTCGCAGCGCTCGTCTCACCGGTCTTGAAGATCACCACCGCGGTCGTAACCCCGGTCCCGTCGAGCACCGTCGAGCCCGCGCCTGCGGTCGACTGGATAGAGAGGTTCTTGCCCACGTAGTCGACCGAGCCCGTGTAGGTGCCGGGGCCGACGCTCACGATCGAGCCGGTCGGCGCCGCCGCGACCGCCGACTGGATCGTCGCGAAGCGGCCCGGCACCGCGAAGACCAGCGACGTTCCGACCTGGCACGAGTCCGGGATCCCGTCGAGGTTGATGTCGGTCGCGCCTTGCGCGATCTCGCAGGCGTCCGGGTTCCCGTCGGAATCGCAGTCCGGACCGTTCCCGACCGCGTCGCAGACGTCACCGATCCCGTCCGAGTCGCAGTCCGACTGGTTGGCGTTCAACGTCGCGTAGCAGTTGTCGCTCGCGTTCGCGATCCCGTCGCCGTCCCAGTCGCCCGTCGGGTCGCCGAGCGTGAACGTGGCGTCGACGAGGGTTCCCGTCGTGCCGAGGCCGGCGTTGAAGCCGACGTTCAGCGCGACGGTCGCCGATCCCTGCGCCGTGGTCACGAAGCGGGCGACCAGGGTCCGCATGGTGGTGGTGTCCACCTGCCCCTGTAGGTTACCCGGCGCCGCGTTGTACCAGCCGGCGAGCCCGTCGGAAGCGCCGTCGGGAATGCCCGGCTGGTTCCAGCTCGATACTCCCCAGCCCGGGTCGGCCGACGTGGAGTTGCCGAAGTCGGCGGCGCTGCCGCCGATGGTCACGAAAGAGTCAACCGCCGTCTCCGTGAAGCCGACGAGCTTGGGATCAAAAGTTCCAGCGGCGAACGTTCCGTCGTCGCCTGCAACAAAGTCCTGGTGCCAGAAGGTCCCGCTCCCGAGAGAAGCGATCGAGCCCGCAGTCCGGTGCGGGCGATAGGCGAGCAGCACCGTTCCCGACGTGCCACTGAGCACCGCATGGACGTTGGTGCTCACCCGTCCCGCCGGGAGATTCGCGTGGGTCGTCACGAAGCCGACGAAGTGGGGTGCCTCGCACGCGTTGCCGGTGCCGTCGGAATCGACGTCGGCCTGCGTCGGGTTCGAGGTACCCGGGCAGTTGTCGCACGCGTTCCCGATGCCATCGGAATCGCCGTCGACCTGCGAGGGATTCGCGACGAGCGGGCAGTTGTCGTTCCCGTCGAGGATGCCGTCTCCGTCGGAGTCGACCGACAGCGGAACCGCCGGTGCCGCGGCGGTCACCGCAAGCGAAAGCAGAGAGATCGACCACGACGCCGCAAACGAACGCTCCATCGCACCCATGACGCAACCTCTTTCCGTGCGGGCAACGCGTCGCGGAGACACGAACCCGGTCGATCGTGCAAGAAAACTCCCCTAAGGGGGGAGAGGAAGGAAGCGTAACGATTCGGGGAGCATCTTCCAAGCCCCGCAGCGAAATGTTTTCAAATCTCCCGCGACCAAGCAACCACCCCCCCCGCGTGCGCACCGAGTGAACGGTTCCTGCCGCCTCACGGCCCCGGGCACGATCCCCACGCGGCCAGCACCGCGGAAAGGTCCCCGCCGCCGACGAGCCCGTCCCGATCGACGTCCGCCGCCGTCGACTTCGTTCCAGCCAATCCCCAAGCGAAAAGCACCGCGGAAAGGTCCTCCGCGGCCACCGAACCATCCTGATCGATGTCGGCCGGACAGTCGCATGAGTCGGGGATCCCGTTGCCGTTGGCGTCGGGGGCCCCGGCCGCAACCTCATCGGCGTCGGAAACGCCGTCGACATCGCAATCCGGCGGCGTGAAGTCACACTCGGTCCGGAACACGGCGATCGTGCCCGAACTGACCGCGAGGGCATAGATCCCGTCCGCGCCCGCCACCGTAGACTCGGGCTCGCGGGCCATCCCGATGAACTCGAAGTTTGGGTACTCGAGTAGCGCGGTCGGCGTACCCGGGAAAGCTCCGCTGCCGTCGTTGGCCAGCACCGCGAGCCTCCCCGACGCGACCGGGCTACCGAGCACGAGATCGTGGAAGCCGTCGCCCGAGAGGTCGATTCCCTGACGGGCGAAGAGCGGCGAGGGTAGCGACAGGGTGTCGAAGGCGAACCCGCTGCCGCTCCAACGGGCGAGGTGCAACGTTTGCGTGATCTGCGTGCCGACGTAGACGCCGAACGCATGACCAGGCGTGCCCGGACCGTTGCGGTCGATCTCGAAACCGAACGCCGTGCGCGGCGAGGTGAAGTAGGTCTGGGCGGGCTGGAATGAGCCGTCGCCGTTTCCTCGCCGCAGCCAGGTACCGTACAGCCCGTCGGCCCAGCCGTTCTTGGTCATCGCGAGGAAGTCGGCCTTGCCGTCGCCGTCGAAGTCCTGCGTGCTCCGGCCCGCGAGATCGCGAGGCCATGCGAGGTCGACCTGTACCGTGATCTGCCGGTTGCCGTCGTTGCGGTAAAGCCGGCTCGGCCAGTTCGACGGGTAGTTCGGGTTGTACGGCATGCTCGTGAGGAGGATGTCCTCGCGGCCGTCGCCGTTGAAGTCGATCGGCTCGGGTCCGATGCAGTAGGGATTGGGCGGCAGCGGAAGGACGGTGGCCACCGCCGGATCGAACGGTGCCGCCGGATTGCCGGTGTTCCAGAGGATTCGCAACGAGTTGTAGTTGCACCAGCCGTAGTTCGCGGTCCACGAGATGAGATCCGGGAAGCCGTCCTCGTCAAGGTCCCGCACCGCCCCAAGATGCGCGTGGGCACTCAATTGGAACGAAGCCCCGGCTTGCATGCCGGCGCCGGTATTCACGTAGACCCGACCGACTTCGGCATCATCGAGGGTCACGAGGTCGATGCGGCCGTCGCCGGTGACGTCGGCGAGCACGGGCCATTCGTTGGCGACGCGAGTGAGGGCGTGGAAGGCGGAGAGCTCTCCCAAGCACCCGGGAAGTTCGGCATGGGCCGTACCGCCCGCGAGAGTGGCGACAAGAAACCACGGCAATACGACAGTCCGAGCGGCCGATCGCACGGGGTCCTCCTTGGCTGAAAGGAAACGATCAGCCGAGGACTATACCGTAACCAAGCGTCCCGCTTTCCGAGGACCGCCGTCGAACATCAAGACCGCCGTGGCGGCCCCTCTCACGGCCCCTCGAAACTCCGCACCGTCCCGCCGGCCGGCGGGGTGTGCTTGGGGCCGCCGACCAGGATCGACGTGCCGCGGAAGGCGACCGAGCGG
>JBEIUL010000576.1:0-1598 GCA_040374395.1 Phycisphaeraceae bacterium | reverse complement strand
GCCGCCGCCCGCCCGACCGGCGCCGCCTGCGCCCCCAGCGCCGCCTGCGCCCCCGGCGCCGCCTGCGCCTGGATGGAAGTCACCCGTGCCGTGCCCGCGGCCGCGCCAGTACGAACCCCAGCCGCCGACATAGCCCGGCCCGCCCCACACGTCGTAGTACGGGTCGGCGTAGCCGTTGTAGTACGAGCCGTTCCAGTAGTTGTCGCCGCTGTAGCTGCCGTTCCCCCACGGGAAGTCGGCCCCGTTGGCCTCGGAACCCTGGCTGAACTGGTAGTTGAAGTCGACGCCCGTCGAGTACGGGATCTTGTCCCAGCGCTGCTGCAGCTGCTGCATCGCCGCGGTCTTCTGCGCGGCCTGGTTCCGGGCGGCGGCGTCGGCGGCGGCCCGCTTCGAGTCGGCATCGGCCTTGGCCTTCGCGGCCTCGTCGGCGGTCTGCTTGACGGCCCAGCCGTGGTAGTCGTCGAAGAGCTTCTTCGACCGCACGAAGCTCGTGAGGTCCCAGGTCTGCTTCCGGAGGTCCTGGAGCCGGTTCCACGAACCCTGGACGAGCTGCATCTGGGCGCTCACCTCGCGGGCCATCGTGTCGTGGTCTTCCTTCATGGTCGGGGCCGACAGCTTCGCCTCGTCCTGGGCGGCCGAGAACGCCTGCGAGAACGTCGCGCCCGCGTTGAACGCCGGGGCGTCGTACGCCTCGTACTCGCCGTCGAGCGACTTGGACTTGATGTAGCCCTTGAGCAACTCGACCCGCTTCTGGGCCGAGGGCAGCATCCCGCCCACGGTGTCGTTCATGAGGCCGAGGGACGCGAACTCGATCGCGAGGCTGCGGTCGGCGGGGTTCAGGGTCGAATCGTTCGCCGCCGTCACATCGCCGTCCTGGGCGATCGCGACCGGCGCGACCGCGGCGATCACCGCGGCGACGAGAAGGCTGGGAACGAGGCGGACGTGGTTGGGGGCGTTCATCGAGGCTCCTGTGGATTCCGGCGCGGGTCGGTCACGGACGGTCCCGCCGAACCGAGAATGTACCGGCTTCCGCAGGCCCGGAGGCGGTACGCTTCGAGAATGCCTTCCGCCGCCCCGACCGAACCGTTCGTCTCGACCCGGCTCAAGCCCTTCGGGGCGAGTGTCTTCACCGAGATGAGCCTGCTCGCCCGGAAGCACCAGGCGGTCAATCTCGGGCAGGGCTTCCCCGACTTCGACGGGCCCGAGTTCGTCAAGGAGGCGGCGATCCGGGCGATCCGCGACGGGCACGGCCAGTACACCCGGGCCTTCGGGGCGCCGGAAACCAATCAGGCGATCGCGGAGCGGTTCCTCAAGGACTCGGGCCTCCAGTTCGATCCCGACACCGAGATCACCGTGACCGCCGGCTGCACCGAGGCGATCGCGGCCGTCATCACCGGGATGCTTTCGCCCGGTGACGGCCTGGTGCTCATCGAGCCGTTCTACGACAGCTATCCGGCGATGGCGGCCCTCGCCGGCGTCGAGGTCACGACGGTCACGCTGCGGGCCCCCGACTTCCGGCTCGAACCGGAGGCGCTCCGGGCCGCGCTGCGCCCGAACACGCGGATGATCCTCGTGAACACCCCGCCCACCCCGCCGGG
>JBEIUL010000319.1:0-3643 GCA_040374395.1 Phycisphaeraceae bacterium | reverse complement strand
GAGACTACAGTGCCCGGAATTGCAAGGGCTTCAGCGATGCCGATCGTCGTCGATGCGTACAACGTCCTCCACGTGACCGGGGTCCTCTCGCCGGACCTCGCCGGGGGCGACCTGGCCGAACTCGCGTCGCTGATCGCCACGAGCCGGTACCGCCGGGACCACGTCCTGCTGGCCTGCGACGGAGTCGCGACCCCGGCGGGAGCCAAGGTCCGGGAACCCGGGGTTCGCATTGCGTTCGCAGGGGGCAGCCAGACCGCCGACGCATACATCGCCCGTTTCGTGAACACCTCGACCGCCCCCCGGCGGCTGACGGTCGTCTCGAGCGATCGGGCGGTCCTGAAGGTCGCCCGCCGCCGGGGATGCGAGACCGTGACGAGCGAACGGTTCCTCGCCCAGCTCGAGTCCGATCGGGGTTCGTTCCGCGCCGAACCCGACCCCAGGAAGCCCGACCCGGACGGGATCTCGCGCGAGGCGATGGAGAACTGGATCGCGACGTTCGGCATCGACGAGCGGCTGCGATCGATTCCGGCCGCGAAGGGCACGCCGAGGATCGCGACCGCCAGCGAGCCGCCCGTGGCTTTCCCTCCGCAGCCACCGCGGGCCACGGAACCTCCGACGACTCCGTCGCTGCCCGCCGACGTCGCCCGCATCCTCGACGGCCTCGACATCGATGGGATGCTCGCCGGCACGCCGCCGCCGCGCGATTCGGACCGAACGCCGCGACCGACCCGCGCGTCCCGCGACCGCGCGAGGAAGCGGCGCGGCCGCCGCCGCGACCCCGGCTGAGCCGCGATACTTCACGCATGACCCGCCGCCACCGTCTCGACTTCGACCGGCCCCCCGCCGACCCCGTACCCGTCTTCGAGGCGTGGTTCGAGGATGCCCGGGCGTCGATGCCGACGCCGAACCCGAACGCGATGACGCTCGCCACGATCGGCCCCGACGGGAAGCCCGAGGCCCGCATCGTGCTGCTGAAGGGTTTCGACGGCCGCGGTGCGGTCTTCTTCACGAACCGCCGCAGCCGGAAGGGCGAGGCGCTCGCGGCCCATCCCCGCGCCGCCCTCCTCTTCCACTGGGACCACCTCGACCGCCAGGTGCGGATCGAGGGCGAGGTGCGGCCGACGAGCGAGGCCGAGAGCGACGAGTACTTCGCGAGCCGGCCCCGCGAGAGCCGCATCAACGCGTGGGCGAGCCAGCAGTCGCGGCCGGTCGCGAGCCGCGCGGCCCTCGAGGCGATGCAGGCCGAGATCGAGGCGAGGTTTGCCGGCGGCGAGGTGCCGCGCCCGCCGCATTGGGGCGGCTACCGCGTGAGCCTCGGGCGGATCGAGTTCTGGGAAGGCGACAAGTACCGCCTCCACGACCGGATCGCGTACGTCGCGGATGGCCGGGGCGGGTTCGCGGTCGAGAGGCTTTGTCCGTGAGGGAAGAGGCGACGGGGGGCCGGGCGCCGGACGGACGGGGTGACGGTCGTGACCGGGATCCCGCGACGGCTCGGGCGTCGGTCAGTGCCGCACGTCGCTCGTGCCCTGCGCCCACGCGGCCGGATCGTTCTCGTACTTCTTGCGATTCTGCTCCCACTGCCGCGGCTGCCGCTTCGCCGGGCGATGGCCGCCGCGGACGTGCACGCGATCGGCGCCGAGCAGGCGGCCGAGCTCGCCGAGCAGCGTCGCGTCGGGCACCACGCGGATCCGGTCGGCGACCAGCGTGACGCGGTCGTCGCCGAGGTCGACGTGGATCGAGACGTCGACCGGCCGCCCCTGCAGGCTCGCCACGCTGCCCGAGGCCTTCCGCAGCGTGCCCGCGATCATGTTCACGAGCGGCTCGAACGGCTCGCCGCTCGCCGGCTCGCCGTCGAGGACGAGATCAAGTCGCGTGCCGAGGAACTGCGCCGCCTGCTCGATCGCGATCACCTTCTCGACCACGACGCACGGCTCGGCGCGGCTGCGGTCGGCGTGGCCCCAGAGCAGGACGCACCGGTCGGCCTGCAGCAGGTCGCCGTACTTCGCGTAGACGTCGGGAAAGAGCACGCCGTCGATCGCCCCGCGGCGGTCGGACACGGTCACCATCGCCATCTTGCGGTTCGACTGCCGGGTGATCGTCGGCCGCACCCGCGTGAGCAGGCCGCCGACCACCACGCCCGAGTCGTGGGGCGTCTCGTGCATCGACGCGCTGTCGGCGGTCGCGAAGCGGTCGAGCTCGGATTTCCAGCGGTCAAGCGGGTGTCCCGAGACGTGGAATCCGAGCGTCTCCTTCTCGAGGGCAAGGGCCTCGCTGCGCTCCCACGGCGCGACCTTCTTGAGCGTCGCGGGGGCCGCCGCCGCGGCCGGCGCCGCCGCCTCGAACATGCCGAAGAACGTCTCCTGCCCGCTCGCCCGGTCGGCGGAGAGCGACTGCCCCGCCGAGATCGCCCCCTCGAGGCTCGCGACGAGCGAGGCCCGCTCGTCGGTCGAGTGGATCGAGTCGAAGCAGCCGGCCTTGATGAGGCTCTCGATGACCGCGCGGTTCACCGAGCGCAGGTCGACCCGCTCGCAGAAGTCGAAGAGGCTCTTGAACGGGCCGGATTTCCGCCGCTCGGCGACGATCGCCCGGATCGCACCCTCGCCCGCGCCCTTGAGGGCCTTCAGGCCGAACCGCACGTGCCCGTTCACCGCGGTCGGCGGCTCGCCGGCCATGAAGACCACCGAGAAGTCCTCCTCGGAGAGGTTGAGGTCGGGCGGCTTCACCTCGACGCCGACGTGCGGACGTTCGGGCGAGGAATCGGCGAACGGGATCCGCTTGCACTCGTCGAGGTAGACCGCCCACTCCTCGACCTTGCGGGCCTGGCTCTCGTAGCTCAGCACCGCGGCCATGTACTGGTTGGGGAAGTACGTCTTGAGGTACGCGGTCTGGTACGCGACGATCGCGTAGCCGGTCGAGTGGCTCTTGTTGAAGCCGTAGCCGGCGAACTTGAGGATGAGGTCGAAGAGTTCCGCGGCATTCGCCTCGGGCATTCCGCGGCCGCCCGCACCGCGGATGAAGTCGACCCGCGCCGCGTTGATGACGTCTTCCTTCTTCTTCGAGATCGCCTTGATCACCGTGTAGGCGGCGCGGAGCGGCACCCCGCCGAGGCCATGCAGCATCTGCATGACCTGCTCCTGGTAGACCATGATCCCGTAGGTCTCGCGCACCAGGTGGTCGATGTCGCCGTGGATCGTCGGGACCGGCTGCTTCCCGTGCTTGCGGGCGTTGTAGTCGGGGATGAGGTCCATCGGGCCCGGCCGGTAGAGGGCGTTCGCCGCGATGAGGTCCTCGAGGCGGTCGGGCTGCATGTCGACGAGCAGCTTGCGCATGCCGCCCGACTCGAACTGGAAGATGCCGGCGGTGTCGCCGCGGCGGAAGAGGCCCAGCACCCGCTGGTCGTCGAGCCGGATGCGGTCGAGGTCGAGCGGGTCGGGCCCGCCGTCGCCCCCGCGGCGGCCGACGGCGGAGAAGACCGCGTCCGGCGGCAGCGTCTCGCGGATGAGCCGCTTCGCGAGCTCGATCGTCGAGAGCGTCCGCCGGCCGTGGAAGTCCATCTTGAGCAGGCCGACCTTCTCGCTGGTCGGGCCGTCCCACTGCGTGACGACCTGGTTCTCGCCGCCGGGGGCGCGGCAGAGCGGCACGT